>NZ_JAOWGT010000041.1:0-120452 GCF_030333005.1 Citrobacter sp. Cpo030
GGCTCATGATGTCCCTCTGGGATGCGCTCCGGATGAATATGATGATCTCATATCAGGAACTTGTTCGCACCTTCCCTAAGCCCAGACGCGCAATCAGCTGGTTCAGGCGATAGATGATACGGTGGTAGGGGCGAGCTTGTAACAAAGCAATCTCTTTTAACGAGTTACCTTGTAAAAGTAATTCCACCATCTCCCAATCGAGCTGGTTTATGTGCCTGGAGTGAATATAGCTAAGGACTGGCGACAAGAAAGCGCGGCGCATCTCCGGGAGGCGCAGGCTACGTGACAAGATATAAAATGGACCGGACAGAGAAATAAAAGGGATTAGGTCTTCATCGTGGCGGGAAAGCAATATGAAGATTTGGATGTTATTCCGCGGTTTAATTAGCTGGCGCAGATACTCCAGAACATCAAAATAAGAGATTGTTAAACCTTCCATATCAACCACTAACTGACTAATTACCGACTCTCGCAGGCTGACTTTGGCCGATTCAATGGTCTGGAAGATCGCGGTACGTGCTCCTGAAAATAAATGTCGACCCAGCGCATAGGCCAGATAGTAATCTGTCGTAATAATCGCCTGAGATATAGTGTCACTCGGTAATGTGTATTCGAGTTTTTGCGTCAGATACTCAAGTTGGTCAAATACCTGTGATGTGTAGTGAGGATATTGCCAGGTACAGTTAGTGTTTCGTATACGGCGATGTCGATCCCGGCGTTTTGCGCTGTGCATCCTTTTCCATTCCATTTCTGTTGCGGCAGGTCTGGATAAATTGCCGACTATAAACATCCCTGACCCAAATTTTCTCCAGCGTAAAGGCGAGTTTCCTTGTGCTGTTGGGTTTCAATGCTTCAGCAATCATCAGACTGGCAATTGCGTATCCCATCAGAATAATCTGCCGGAAGTTTTCTGATGTCTTACTCAATGCCCAAAAAGTCGTTTTATCCAGTTCAACCTCTCTATGGGATTAGATAAAATATTACCGGGTGTGTCTTTCTGTTACCCCGGAAATAGTAAGCCAGGATTATTCTGGCAGCCTGAAGCCAGGTACAGTAGGTGTCGATACTTAATTGGTGATGAGATTTTTCTCAATAAAAAATCAGGCAGAGAGATGCCACCTAATTTTGTAGAAAGTTCAGATGCGCCCGGATGTATCTTAAGAATTGCTGATCGTTTTTCACATGCAGCTTTTTCATAATGCTGCGACGGGTGGCTTTGGCCTGAATTTCGCTTACCGAGAGCAAGTGAGCCGTTTCGGCTAAGGTATAGCCGCTGGCGAGAAACATTAAGAACTGACGTTCTTCGATAGAAAAGTTGCGAGTGGTGCAGTAATGGCAGATAGTTGCGGGCACGTTGTTGCGCAGCGCACGTTTTTGCAGGATGAGGACTAATTTCTTAGTCATTTCCTCAACGTCATCTTCCCGATAGATCAGTGGCAACATGTACAGGCAGGGCCGGAACATCAGCTTATCTTTATCGTTTCTGTTGCAGATGACAACCCGATGTTGGCGGCGGGTATGGACCGGAATCTGATAGCAATCGGCGCTGAGCCAATCTTCATCCAGGGAAATAAACGCGATGTCAGCGCGATCGATATCCTCGACAGGCAAAAAGCAAATCTCCTGATGCCACTGATTTGCCAAATGGGAGATGATAATTTTTAGTCCATGTTCGAAGTGACTGTTTTCTTCCTTGATGGCGATACTTAACATTAAAGAGTTCCTGAACCGCTGGAGGGGTAAGGGAATGTTAAGCAAAATCATAAATATTCTAAATACATGTATCCCTAAATCTGGCGTTTCGTGGGCTGAGTTGTTACCAGGTGATTTCCTGGATACCCTTGAACAAGCAGAAAAAATCAACATTCGTTCACTTCGCCAGCAACTGAAACAAAAGGCATTGACTCAGCAGGCGCTGACCGTATAATTCACGCGTTTCATCTGCATGAAGTAATCACTTCGCAATGCGCCCTTAGCTCAGTTGGATAGAGCAACGGCCTTCTAAGCCGTAGGTCGTAGGTTCGAATCCTACAGGGCGTACCATTCAAAATCAGTCCCTATGCTCAGCTTCAACGTACCGTTACGCGCGGGACAATTTTTCTTTTTCCAGCCAACGTTCTACCTCATAAAGACTTTGTTGGATCTCCTCTCTGAGTGAAAAATCACCCAACGGCTGCTGTTCAAGTGCTGCACACATCGTGCTGGCTGAGCGCATTCCCATGCTGGCGCAGCTGCTTTTTAGCTGATGCGTCAGACGTTTTATCCGCTCGTCGTCATGTGCTGCGCGGGCAGCGTCAATCTCATCTAATACAGGAAGAGTGTGTTGCTTAAAGAGCGCTAACCATTCGTGCACCTTTTGCCATCCCATAACCTGGATATCTCCAGACAACTGCTGAAAATCTAACCGTTTGTTGTCATTTTCTGATGCAAGCGGGAGAGTCGCACTACCGTGCAGATAATGCGTAATAAGTCGACTGAGTTCATCCCGGGGGACTGGTTTTTGAATAATGCCAAGGAACAGGGTGCTGGTTCTTTGGCTTAGCGTTTCGTCGATGACGTGCGCGCTAAAGCCGATCAGGCTAAGTGCCGGATAGTCGTGGGCTAACTGCTGTGCCAGCGTGATCCCGTCGATATCAGGAAGATCGAAATCAACCAGAGCAGCATCGTAGCGTGTATCTTCCTGCAATATTTTTAGCGCCTCAGCGGCACTGCTGGCAGCAGTAACCTGTGCGCCATTGAGGATGAGCATTTCAGTACTGATACGTTGTGTAAGGGGATTATCCTCGATAAGCAATAAGCGTAAGCCCTGTAACGATATGGAACGTTGTGCGGGTTTCATGATGGGCATCGTGGTTGCCCGCAATGGCAGACGCAGCTGGAAACAGCTCCCGACGCCGGGCGTGCTGGTGACGCTCAGCTCTCCCTGCATTGCCTGGGCGAGACTGGCGCTGATGGTTAGTCCGAGTCCGGTTCCACCTCGTTTACTGCTTACCTGAACAAACGGCTGAAAAATATCGTGCTGGCGGGCAGGGTCAATTCCACATCCCGTATCTTCAACCTCGATGTACCAGTTTTTGCCCTCACATCGGCTATGCAGGATGATGTGTCCCCGATCGGTAAAGCGTAGTGCGTTGTTTAATAAATTAGTAATGATTTGCCGGATGCGGCGCGGATCGCCACGCAGGGAAGCGGGAACGTCATCGGCAAAATCCGCAACCAGCACGACCGGGCGACCAGCAACGCGGCTGTTCATGAGTTGAATCGTACTTTCCAGCAAGGGTTTGGGTTCAAAAGGCTCATCGCCTATTGCCACATTTTTTCCACCGGCTTCGATGGCGGAATAGTCCAGGATATCGTTGAGGATGGTCAGCAAAGACTCGCCCGAGTCGGTGATTGCGCGTAGATTTTCCCGATGTTGTGCCAGGACGGGATTGTCTGAGAGCAACTGCGCAGTGCCGAGGATACCATACAGCGGGGTGCGTATTTCATGGCTCATGGCGGCAAGAAACGCCGATTTTGCCTGGTTAGCTTTTTCAGCTTCTGCACGGGCCTGTCGGTGTTCAGATACCATAGAACGCAGCTCGGCGGTGCGAGCTTTAACCTGTGCGGCCAGATGTTCACGATGGCTATTGAGGGCGTGAACGCTGCCGCGAAAGGCATCCATCAACCGCCCGATTGTATCCAGTTCACGAACGCCTGCGGTTTCCGGGAATGGGGAGTCAATATCCCCCTCCAGCAGACGCTGTAACGCCTGGGTTTGCTGTGCCAGTGGTCGAGTGACTGAGCGATAAACCACACGCCAAAGTATAAGAATCAGCAAACATAATGACACGCCACCTAACAGCAGCAGCAAGTGTTGCCCGCGCTGGCTGGTCTGTTTGAGATGCGCCAGTCCACTTTGATTACGCTGGCCGATGGTTTCCACCAACTGGCTGACTTCGCTACTGAAACGGGTAAATTGCTCGATATTATTCTGCGATAAGATCTGCAATTGGGTCGTGATGTCATTATCCTGGCGATACAGGGACAGCAGCTCAACATAACGGCTAATCGTATTGACGGTGTTGGCCACCTGAGTGCGCACCACGGGATCTTCAATACGTATTTGTCGGCGCTGAAGTACTCTGACGGCGGCATTCAACTGGTTTTCCAGCGCAGCGAGGTTATTCTGCGCCTGGTTATTCCCCAGGTTCATGACCATTTGCTGCACGCGTAGCGCACTCAGGCGCAGTTCATTCATCTGATTATAATATTCCAGATCGATATCGATGAGTCTGTCCAGCGCGTGTTCAGCGGCCTGTCCCTGATGGCTCTCAATCAAATCGTAAATGCTGGCCTGTGTCGCGCCCGCTGATGTGGCGGCATTACTGGCCTGACCACGTGCCATTTCAGCAACGTCAGCGGTGGCCTCAATAATTTGCTGGCTGAGTTGTTGCTGTTGCTCGCGTAATTTCAGGCGTTCGCCAACCATCTCCCCCTGATGACTTAACGACCGGGCGATTTCTTTCTCCTGCTGTTCAATGGCAGAAGTATCAAAGCCCTGTTCACGAAGAGTTTTGAGTAATGTGGTTATTTTCAGGCTCTGGGCGGTTAGCATTCTCCCCTGAGCCAGCCACATATTTTCATTGTCTGCGGTGGTCAGATTTTGTGCGGAAAACAGTTCCCAGGCGCTGGCTTCGCTGAGCTGGCGCGCCATATCCATGGTTGGAATTAGCGCCTGGGTATTGGCCTGCTCAACCTGGCTGACAAAACGCAGGTTATACCAGCCTGTCAGCGTACTGATGAGAGTCAGTGCCGCCATCAGCGCAAAGCCTATCCACAGTCGTTTAGTCAGAGATAAATTCACTGTCTGGTCGCCACAGTTTAAAAAGGTTGAGTCCAAAAGAGGAAAGCAACTAGGATAAAGCCTTATCAATGTTGAGGCTATCATGCGCGTATTGGTTTTCCTGTTAATCACGATTTTTCCCGGTTTGAGTCATGCGGCTGGAGCCGCATTGCTGCGCTGGCAGGATACGCAGCAGGCAGTCCCGGAACTGCAATCGGACGTTACTGCAAACAAAGTCTGGAAACTGTGCGCGCTGTATCCCAGCCTGAAAGACTCCTATTGGCTTTCAGTGAATTACGGCATGCTTGAGGCGGCGAGAAAATACGGAGTAAGTCTGAAGGTGTTAGAGGCGGGAGGGTATCGTCAGTTCTCCACGCAAAAAACACAAATAGCCCAGTGCCAGCAATGGGGAGCAGATGCCATATTGCTGGGTAGTAGCACGACGACCTTCCCGGATCTTTCCGCGCAGGTAGGCGCGTTGCCGGTAATTGAGGTAGTGAATGCGATACACGATCCGACGGTGAAAGCACGGGTCGGCGTTCCGTGGTTCCAGATGGGGTATCAGCCGGGTCGCTATCTGGTCAAGTGGAGCAGTGGCAAACCGTTAAAGGTTCTGCTATTGCCAGGACCTGATGACGCCGGAGGCAGCCGCGAAATGGTGGCAGGATTCCGTCAGGCGATTGCCGGTAGTCAGGTGCACATCGTGGATGTGGCGTTGGGGGATAATGATATTGAAGTTCAGCGCAACCTGTTACAGGAGATGCTTGAACGTCACCCGGATGTCGATGTGGTTGCCGGTACGGCAATTGCTGCGGAAGCGGCGATGGGAGAGAAGCGGAATCCGGGGACGCCGCTAACCGTGGTCTCTTTTTACCTGTCGCATCAGGTATATCGTGGACTCAAACGCGAAAGAATCATTATGGCTGCCAGCGATCAAATGGTCTGGCAAGGTGAACTGGCGATTCAACAGGCTATCAGAGTATTACAAGGGCAACCGGCACCGGAAAATATCAGCCCGCCTATCCTGGTGCTCACCCCGAAAAATGCCGACAGCGAGCATGTTCAGCGCTCGCTGTCTCCCGGCGGGTTCCGTCCGGTTTATCTGTATCAGTACACGTCGGCCGCTAAAAAATAACCTTCGCCGTGCTGTGTCACCAGTAAATCAGCCCGTAGCTTGTGGCGCAAACGGCGGATCAATACATCCACGGTGCGTAAGTCTGGATTGTCTACCCGTCGTGCCGAAAGCATACGCAGTAAACGTTCGCGGCTGAGAATTTCCCCCGGATTGGTGACAAAGGCGACCAGCATTTCATACTCGGCGCGGGTGAGTTTGATCGTCTCATCGCCCAGCTCCAGGGTATGCCGGGAGACATTCAGACAGTATCCGGCAAACTGATAGCAGTTATCTTTGGTCTCCGGCTGTGCCTGGCGGGCAAGATCGATACGCCAGAGCAAATTTTTAACCCGAACCACCAGTTCACGTAGCTCCAGCGGCTTGGTGACATAATCATCAGCGCCCATTTCCAGGCCAACGATCCGGTCAATTTGATCGCTACGACCTGTCACCAGAATTATCCCCACCGTTGAGCGTTCGCGCAGGGCGCGGGTCAGCATTAAGCCATTTTCGTCCGGGAGGTTGATATCCAACAGAATGAGATCGACAGGATGTTGTGACATGATTTCACGCAGACCAGCTCCGCTGGCGGTGACAGAGACATGATAACCTTCCTGTTCAAAATAAGCCTGTAACCGTGCCTGGGTGACCGGTTCATCTTCAACAATGACAATGTGATGCGGCATCCTGATGGCGTTCTCTTTCTGTTCATATCTGTTCACATTGTGCCGTAAGCCATTCATCCTGACCAGTGTTACTGTTCACATTTGAGAAATAAGATCCTCTGTAACTAAACCATAAGATTACAGGGGCTATTATGCGGAAACTATGGAGGGCGCTGCTCAGACCGAGCGCACGTTGGTCAGTGTTGGCGCTGGTCGTTATCGGGATTGTGGTCGGTATTGCGCTGATCGTCTTGCCGCACGTTGGTATTAAATTAACCAGTTCTACCGAGTTTTGCGTGAGCTGCCACAGTATGCAGCCGGTTTACGAAGAATATAAACAGTCTGCACATTTTCAGAATGCCTCCGGGGTACGCGCAGAATGTCATGACTGCCACATTCCATCCGATATTCCAGGCATGGTGAAACGTAAGCTGGAGGCCAGCAACGATATTTACCAAACCTTTGTTGCCCACTCTATTGATACTCCAGAGAAATTCGAAGCCAAACGCGCTGAGCTGGCGGAACGCGAATGGGCGCGAATGAAGGAGAACAATTCCGCGACCTGTCGTTCTTGTCATGACTATGATGCGATGGACCACGCTAAACAACATCCTGAAGCTGCGCGCCAGATGAAGATTGCGGCCAAGGACAACCAATCCTGTATCGACTGCCATAAAGGTATTGCACACCAGCTTCCCGATATGAGCAGCGGTTTCCGCAAGCAGTTTGATGAGTTACGCGCCAGGGCGAACGATGATGGCGAGACGCTCTACTCTCTGGACATCAAACCTATTTATGCCGCCAAAGGTGATAAAGAACCTGCAGGCTCACTGCTGCCCGCTTCTGAAGTGAAAGTGTTAAAGCGTGATGGTGACTGGCTGCAAATTGAAATTGTCGGCTGGACCGAGAGTAATGGGCGTCAGCGCGTGTTGGCGCAACTGCCGGGCAAGCGCATTTTTGTGGCTTCCATTCGTGGCGATATCCAGCAGCACGTGAAGACGCTGGAGCAAACCACCGTTGCGGAAACGAATACGCCATGGAGTAAATTGCAGGCCACTGCCTGGATGCAGAAGGGCGATATGGTCAACGACATCAAACCGATCTGGGCTTATGCCGACTCACTCTATAACGGAACCTGTAACCAATGCCACGGCGCACCAGAGAAAGAACACTTTGATGCTAACGGTTGGATTGGCACGTTGAACGGCATGATTGGATTTACCAGTCTGGATAAACGTGAAGAACGTACCTTGCTGAAATATCTGCAAATGAATGCCTCTGACACTACGGATAAGCCGCATGGCGATAAGGGAGAAAGCAATGAAAAATAACGATCTCTTTCAGGCATCGCGCCGACGTTTTTTGCTGCAACTGGGCGGCTTGACCGTAGCAGGTATGTTAGGGCCTTCGCTGCTCACGCCGCGTAGCGCTAATGCCGCAGAGGTGCAGGGGGCAGGCGTCAAAGAGGGGATTCTGACCGGTTCTCACTGGGGGGCCATTCGTGCCACCGTGGTTGACGGTCGTTTCATTGAGGCCAGGCCGTTCGAGCGCGATAAATACCCGTCAAAAATGATCGCCGGACTCCCGGATCACGTACATGGTGGAGCGCGTATTCGCTACCCGATGGTCCGCGTGGACTGGTTGCGTAAACGCCATCAGAGCGATACCTCGCAACGTGGAGATAACCGCTTTGTGCGCGTTTCGTGGGATGAAGCGCTGGATTTCTTCTATCAGGAACTGGAGCGCATTCAGAAGACTTATGGTCCGAGCGCGCTGCTAACGGCCAGCGGCTGGCAATCGACCGGGATGTTCCACAATGCTTCCGGGATGCTGGCGCGTGCCATTGCGCTGCATGGCAACAGCGTGAGTACGGGGGGCGACTATTCCACCGGTGCCGCTCAGGTCATTCTGCCACGTGTGGTGGGATCAATGGAGGTCTATGAGCAGCAAACCTCCTGGCCACTGGTACTCGAAAACAGCAAAACCATTGTGCTGTGGGGTTCTGATCTCATCAAAAACCAGCAGGCGAACTGGTGGTGTCCGGATCATGATGTCTACGAATACTACGAGCAACTGAAGGAAAAAGTGGCACGGGGCGAGATTTCGGTCATCAGCGTTGACCCGGTCGTCACCTCGACTCATGACTACCTGGGCCGCGACAAGGTTAAGCACATCGCCGTGAATCCGCAGGCTGATGTACCGCTACAGCTGGCGCTGGCACACACGCTGTATACCGAGAAGCTCTACGATAAGCATTTCCTCGAGAACTACTGCGTTGGGTTTGAGCAATTTCTGCCTTATCTGCTGGGAGAAAGTGACGGACAGCCTAAAGATGCCCAGTGGGCGGAAAAAATCTGCGGGATTGATGCTGAGACAATCCGTGAACTGGCACGGCAGATGGCGGGCGGCAGAACGCAAATTATTGCCGGCTGGTGCGTGCAGCGTATGCAGCACGGGGAACAGTGGGCGTGGATGATCGTGGTGCTGGCCTCAATGCTTGGGCAAATTGGCTTACCCGGGGGAGGATTTGGCTTTGGCTGGCACTACAACGGCGCGGGCACCCCAGGGCGTAAAGGCGTTATCCTGAGCGGATTTTCTGGTTCCACCACCGTTCCACCGGTACATGACAGTACCGATTATAAGGGCTACAGCAGTACCATCCCGATCGCGCGTTTTATCGATGCGATTCTGGAGCCGGGCAAGAGCATTAACTGGAACGGTAAAACCGTCAAACTGCCACCGTTGAAGATGTGCGTTTTTGCCGGGACCAACCCGTTCCATCGTCACCAGCAGATCAACCGTATTATTGAGGGCTGGCGTAAGCTGGAAACCGTTATCGCCATCGACAATCAGTGGACGTCGACCTGTCGATTCGCCGATATCGTATTGCCGGCGACGACCCAGTTTGAACGTAACGATCTTGACCAGTATGGCAACCACTCCAACCGCGGCATTATCGCTATGAAGCAGCTGGTGCAGCCGCAGTTTGAAGCGCGTAATGATTTCGATATTTTCCGCGATCTTTGCCGCCGCTTTAACCGTGAAGAAGCGTTCACAGAAGGGCTGGATGAGATGGGCTGGTTGAAGCGCATCTGGCAGGAAGGAAGCCAGCAAGGGAAGGGACGCGGTGTTCATCTTCCGGCTTTCGACGTTTTCTGGAATCAGCAAGAGTACGTTGAATTCGAACATCCGCAGATGTTTGTCCGCCATCAGGCCTTCCGCGAAGATCCTGACCTTGAACCTCTGGGGACGCCGAGCGGTTTGATCGAGATCTATTCGAAAACTATTGCCGATATGCAATATGACGATTGCCAGGGACATCCGATGTGGTTTGAGAAAATCGAACGTTCACACGGTGGGCCTGGATCGCAACGTTGGCCGCTGCATCTGCAATCCGTCCACCCGGATTTCCGTTTGCATTCACAGCTCTGCGAGTCCGAAGCGCTGCGTAAGCATTACGCGGTAGGTGGCAAAGAGCCGGTGTTTATTAATCCGCAGGATGCCAGCGCCAGGGGGATCCGCAACGGCGATATAGTTCGTGTATTTAACGCGCGTGGACAAGTGCTGGCCGGCGCGGTTGTCTCCGATCTCTACTCGCCGGGCGTGGCGCGCATCCATGAAGGTGCCTGGTACGATCCTGATAACGGTGGAGAAATCGGAGCGCTGTGTAAATATGGCAATCCGAACGTGTTAACCCTGGATATCGGCACGTCTCAGCTGGCGCAGGCGACCAGTGCGCATACTACGCTGGTGGAAATTGAGAAATATGCCGGTAAGGTGGATAACGTGACGGCGTTCAGCGGCCCGATAAAAATGGTGGCGCAGTGTGAATATGTCCCGGCTGAGCAGGTGAAGTCATGATAAAAGACACCTCCCTGACAACAGAACAGATGGCCTGCGTTTATGCCTGGCTGGCGCAAATGTTTTCCCAGGAGCGTGACGGTGAAGGATTAGCGCAATTGCAGTCCAGCGAAATGGCTGAGTGGTTCGCGGTGCTCAAAGGCGAGTCGCTGCTTGAGGCGCAGGTTCTTCAACTGGAAGCGAAAATTGCCGCGCTCAAGGTCCGTGAAGACGCTACTCTGGAACTGGCGGCTGATTTTTGCAGCCTGTTCCTGATGTCGGATAAACACGCAGCGTTACCCTACGCATCGGCTCATCTTGAAGAAGGGCCAAACTACGGGGTCATTAAACAACTGTTATCTGATGCGGGCATGCAGGTAAGCGATACGTTTAGCGAATCAGCCGATCATCTGGCGATTTTTATCGAACTGCTGAGCCATCTGCATTTTTCTCTTGGTGAGCCAGGGGTTAGCCGTCAGCGTATTGATGCGTTGCGCAGAGAAACGCTGGCAGGGCTGTTACGCTGGTTACCGGAATTCACCACCCAATGCCGCCAGTATGATGACTTTGGTTTCTACGGTGCGTTGAGCCAGTTGTTACTGGCATTGGTCAGACTGGATCATCAGAACTGAGTGATGGCCTAAGCCACAAAAAACGGGAGCACATTCGCTCCCGTTTTAACCCTATCACCGCACAACCAGCACCGGGCATTTCGCGTGGCGGACTACGGCTGCCGCCGTTGACCCCAGCAAATACGTGCTAAAACCGGGCTTATGTGAGGCAATGACAATAAGCTCGGCGTCCACCGCTTCCGCCACCTTGAGGATCTGATCTTTTGGTGGGCCGTAAACGACGTGAGTCTGACTCCTGCCCGCAGGAATATTGAACTGCTTAATAATCTCTTCGAGTTTTTCGCTGGCCTTGGCCTGCAAACCACTTCTGTCCGGAAATTCGGTAGAGTAGGCCAGCCCCAGCGAGGCATAGAACGGAACGGTAGGAATAACGGCTAAAAAGTGAACCTTCGCGGTTTTGGCATGCGCCTGGACCTGCGGAACAACATGACGAGTTAAATCGGTTTCAGAGATATCAATGGGCACCAGAATTGAGCGATACATATTCACTACCTCCTGTTTGTTTACCTCTACTCTGAGTGTAGCGAAAGTCGTCTCTGTATAATAAGTGACCAGATCAAGATTGCATGCATAAAATGTACGTCAATGAAAGGTGTGCGCCGCAAGTCTTATCGTGAATATATATCTGAGCAAAAACTAAAAGGGAAGTCTCTTCGTAAATGCTTGTCATCTCGAAATAGAAAAGGATTCATTTTCATGTCTTTTCATTGTATATTTTATTATATAACGAGTGTCGCTAAGGGATGAATTTTAACGCACCTCAGTAATCATTGGATTTTTATTCTTATATTTCCATAATTAATAGTTAATTAAACCGTAGATTGAGATTAAAATTCTGATTTTAAACGGAATTTGATATTTACATTTCGTTCTCATTAATTATGCGAGCCCCTTCAAACTTACCCGTTAGCTGATTCTTATTTCTCTCTTCGCTTGATGAATATCAATAAGTAGCTGCTTTAGTATATTTATTGTCTACCCCTAAAAGGGTATTTGCCTGATGGAAATAAAAGATGAGAAAAATAAATAAAACTATCCTATGGACGATGCTGCTGTGCATTGCTCTTGGGGCTATTATTGTGTTGGCTGGGCAATGGACATTGCACAAAACCTCGAGCACGGAATTTTGTTTGTCGTGCCATACGATGCAGGCACCTTATGAGGAATATACCGGCTCGGTTCACTTCCAGAATCAGAAAGGCATTCGCGCAGAATGCGCGGACTGTCATATCCCGGAGGGCGGTCTGGATTTTCTGGTGGCTAAGCTGCGGGCCTCAAAAGATGTTTATCATCAGTTCATAACCAAAAAAATCGATACCCCGGAAAAATTTGAAGAACACCGTCTGGAGATGGCGCAAACCGTTTGGGCACAGCTCAAGGCTAATGATTCTGCGACCTGCCGTAGCTGCCACAGTATGGACGCCATGGATCTTGCCGCACAAAGCGCGGATGCTCAGAAGATGCACAAAATGGGCATCGCGGAAAAGCAAACCTGTATTGATTGCCATAAAGGCGTCGCCCATTTCCCACCTGAAATAAAAATGGATGACAGCGCGCTTAAAGGGCTTGAAGCGCAGTCAGCCTCCACCCCAGCTTCAGCAACTGAACTTTATGCTGTAAGCAACACCGCGTTGGGCGATCTGGGAACCGTTTACCCGGCAACCAAAATGCAGGTCCTGAAAACAACGGACAACACGCGATTGGTCGAGATTCGCGGTAGCCAGATGCAAGGAAGTGAACAGGTTATTTACTACGCAGCAGGGCAGCGTTTGATTCTCGCCAGCCTGAGTGAAAAAGGTCAACAGTCGCTGAAGATCCTCTCCGACTGGAAAAAGGATGATTACGGCAATGCGTGGCGAGATGTCGTGCTGCAAGGGGAATGGAGTGGTTCCGCTCTCGCCAGCCGTGAACCTATGTGGGATTACGCGCGCAAACTCGACAATGTGTACTGCGCAGGCTGTCATGCGCCAATTCCGGCGAATCATTTCACGCTCAACGCCTGGCCTTCAGTAGCCAAAGGGATGGGGGCTCGCACCAATATCAGTGAAACCGAACTGGATATCCTGAGCCGTTACTTCCAGTACAACGCTAAAGACATGAATAAATAAGCGATCAATCAGGAGAAATCATGAAACTCACAAGACGTGACTTTATTAAGACGGCTGGCGCGGCAACCGGGACAATGGCGATTTCTTCGGTGATCCCAATGCCAGCCTGGGCCGAAGGCCAGAATGGCGGGGCAATCCTGACGGCAGCACGTTGGGGTGCGGTATACGTGGAAGTAAAAGACGGAAAAGTGGTTTCCTCAAAAGGTGCGTTGCCGAAAACGGTGCCGAACTCATTACAGCAAACCGCGCCAGATCAGGTTCATACCAATATCCGCGTTAAGTATCCGATGGTGCGCAAAAGCTATCTGGAAAACCCGGGTAAAGCGGATGGCAAACGCGGTAACGATCCTTTCGTGCGGGTTAGCTGGGAGCAAGCGCTGAAGCTCATTCATGAACAGCACAGCCGGATCCGCAGCAGCTATGGTCCCGCTTCGATATTTGCCGGTTCTTATGGCTGGCGATCCAGCGGCGTTCTGCATAAGGCGCAAACCTTACTGCAACGTTATATGAGCATGGCTGGTGGCTACGCCGGGCATACCGGAGATTATTCAACCGGTGCCGCGCAGGTGATCATGCCATACGTTGTGGGATCGGTTGAGGTTTATGAGCAGCAAACCACCTGGCCGATGGTGCTTGAGCACAGTCAGGTCGTGGTGCTGTGGGGGATGAATCCGCTCAACACCCTTAAGATTGCCTGGAGCAGCACGGATGAACAAGGGATTGAATACTTTAATCTGCTGAAGAAATCAGGGAAAAGCGTCATCGCCATCGATCCGATGCGTTCTGAAACTATCGAGTTCTTTGGTGATAACGCGACCTGGATTGCGCCACATATGGGGACCGATGTGGCAATGATGTTAGGGATAGCCCATACGCTGGTGAAGAAAAACCTTCACGACAAAGCCTTCCTGGAAAAATACACCACCGGATATCCGCAGTTTGAAGAGTACCTGCTCGGCAAGAGCGATAAAGTAGAGAAAACCGCCGAGTGGGCATCTGGCGTGTGTGGCGTGCCTGCTGAGCAACTGGAAAAGCTGGCGGAAATTTTCTCCAGCAACAAAACCATGCTCATGGCAGGTTGGGGGATTCAGCGCCAGCAATACGGTGAGCAAAAACACTGGATGCTGGTGACTCTGGCGGCGATGCTGGGGCAAATTGGTACCGAAGGCGGCGGCTTCGGGTTCTCTTATCACTATTCCAACGGCGGTAACCCAACGCGCACCGGTGGGGTCTTACCGGCGATCTCCGCCAAAATTGAGGGTGGGTCATCGGCAGGTAATGACTGGGCGGTTTCCGATGCGGTGACCAGCCTGCCGGTAGCGCGAATTGTCGAGGCGCTGGAAAACCCAGGCGGCAAATATCAACATAACGGTAAAGAGCAAACCTTCCCGGATATCAAAATGATCTGGTGGGCGGGCGGCGCTAACTTTACCCATCATCAGGATACCAACCGCTTAATCAAAGCCTGGCAGAAGCCTGAGCTGGTTGTCATCTCTGAGTGCTACTGGACCGCAGCGGCCAAACACGCCGATATCGTTCTGCCAATCACCACCTCGTTTGAGCGTAACGATCTGACCATGACCGGTGATTACAGTAACCAGCATTTGGTGCCGATGAAGCAGGTCATTGAGCCGCAGTTTGAAGCGCGTAGTGACTTTGATGTATTTGCCGATCTGGCCGAGATGATCAAGCCGGGGGGGAAAGCTGTCTACACCGAAGGCAAAGACGAAATGGCGTGGCTGAAGCAGTTCTATGACGTCGCACAAAAAGCCGCCCGCGCCCAACGTGTTGCAATGCCTCAGTTCAACGCATTCTGGCAGCAGAATAAACTGATCGAAATGCGTGAGAATGAAAAGAATAACAAATATGTGCGCTACGCGGATTTTCGCAGCGATCCGGTGATGAACGCACTCGGAACGCCGAGCGGCAAGATAGAAATCTATTCGAAAACGATTGAAGGCTATCAGTATAAAGACTGTCCGCCGCATGCGTCCTGGATTGAACCGGATGAATGGAAAGGAACGGCGGATAAAGATCAGCTGCAGCTACTGACTGCGCACCCGGCACATCGTCTGCACAGCCAGCTGAACTACGCGTCGCTGCGTAAAGAGTACGCGATTGCCAATCGTGAACCAGTGACGATTCATCCGGATGACGCGAAAGCCAGAGGGATTGCCGAGGGCGATCTGGTCCGCGTATGGAATGCGCGCGGACAGGTTTTGGTAGGAGCGCACGTCAGCGACGGCATCAAACCGGGCATCATCTGTATCCATGAAGGTGCCTGGCCGGATATTGAAAACGGTATCTGTAAAAATGGCGGTGCGAACGTGCTGACGGCGGATATCCCAACCTCACGGCTGGCGAATGGCTGTGCAGGGAATACCAGCCTGGTATACGCAGAAAAATTCACCGGTGAAGCGCCAAAACTCACCGTCTTTGATGAGCCAGCCATTGTCACTATGTAATAAAGGCTGATAAACGGGAGCCGCAAGGTTCCCGTTTTTTATTGCTGCATTGGCAACGTTGACTGTCGTTACTCTGCCAGCACAATTACATCTCCCGTTGCCGGGGCGTCAGTTCCCGGTAGCCACAATCGACCCCATGAACCGGTGCAATGACAGCCGAGCAGTTTTTCGGGTTGTTGTTGCTTAATAAATTGTCGGGTTCGCCATAGCTTAGCGGGGGAGGCTGCACGTAAATGGAACCCACCGACGAGGGCATAAATTTGGTTAACCCCGGTGATTTTCTGGCAATGGCGTACGATGTTCTCTATTCCCCGATGCCCGCAACCGGTAATGATGACTAACCCGCGTTCAGATTTATAGATCAATACGCCTTCGTCACTGATGTAATCTGGTTGGAGTGTTTTCTCGCTAATCACACCATAGGACTGTGGCGTGGGGACGCTAATTTCCCCGGACCACAAAAAGCGATCGCTGATAGCCAGCGGCTCGCGGGTGTATTCCATTATGAATCGAGAGTAGTTGTTATCTCGCGAGAGTTTTTTAATTTTTCGTGGTATTCCCGCAACCGTTATCGATGCGTAACGCTCGCAGGCCAGTTGAGGATGGCAAATGATACGGCTGTTATCCGCAAGCCACGGCACGCCGCCGCAGTGATCATAATGACCGTGCGAAAGTACTACGGCGGTTAATTGGGTCAGGTCTACGCCCATTTGCGTAGCGTTGTGCATGAAGCTGCCATCCGGCCCGGTATCAAACAATATTGTGGTTGTTTCATCCTGAACTAACAGACTTAATCCAGGCTTGGCCAGTAATGATTTTCCAGCGCCAGCAGCGCGTCGGTTTTCAAGCAGCACCGTGAGGGTTAAAGCCATGCCTGACTCCCGTATTAAAACGGCATATTGTAATGCATCGGTTTTGAGAGCGCTGTGATCGCAGCGCTCTTTAACGTTATCCGTCATTCACGCACAATTTTGCCTGCGTTTCCTGCATCGCTGTCATTCCAGCTACCGTGACCATTTGTTTTAATCGTATAGGTGGCATAGCCGACACGGAAGGTCATCGTATCCTTATAGGTATTTACGTCACGCACTTCATTACCATTGACGTAAACGCCGGAATCTTCCACGTGAATATCAACGCTGCGTTGACCATTGGCAAATTTGGCTACGTAATTTCCGCTGAATTTGCCATCAATACCGGCATTATCGTGGTTATCCCGGTCTGCGGTATTTTGCTGTTTTTCACCATGATGATGACGATTCTGCTGGCCGTTGCTGTTCTCAATAAAGCCATGATCGCGGTTCCACTGATAGGATTTATTCACATCGCAGCCATTGAGTTCACTCATCTGCGTACAACCTGAACGTTCATACTTTTTCTGCATTGCCGGGGTAATTGCACATGCTGTTGTGGCAGTTGTCAGACCAAGGACCAGGAGGGTTAACAGACGTTTATTCATTTTTTTACTCACTATCATCATTAAATTTATTTATAGGAATGCGAACTTTTGGATTGTCATGTTTACGACGACGGCAGTCTCCCATTAAATATTAATGAAGCATACCAGGGGGAATCCTAATTTATAATTAGGGTGGGGTGATCAATGCTGTAATACGCAACATAATAAGCTGTTTATTTACTTATTTTATACAATCCGGGTAGAGAACTAAGATGTATTTACTTTTAGAAGAAGGATTTAATGAATTATTAATATTGACATTAACGATGAAGTAGGTCGCGGGCTTGTATATAAACAGGCCCGCGTGGGGAGAATAGTCCACAATATTCAAACTTCGCGTATTTATGGATGTCGTTGTCAATATAGTTCGTCTTTACCCCTGAGTGGAAATCTGCGCGCGGTGCTGCTCGGCCTGTACCTCATGAGCAAATGAATGGCCGTTGTTTACCGATTGGTGAACAACCATCGCTTTTTCATGTTCATTCATTTGTGAAAATGATTTCGCATTGGTTGATGTTGACGATGAATTATTTGCTTGCGCGGCATGTGCTTGTGCCATTTGTTGATGTGCAGGGGCATCGCTGTTATTCATAATTTCATGAGCCATTGCGGCCTGCTGATGCATTTTGGGTGTTTCTGCCGCATTAACGCCAGCTGAAATAAAAAACGCGATAGCTAAAAAAGAGGACATCTTATTCATCATATTTCTCCTGTTTGGGTTTACGGAAGAAAGTATAATTAATAGGGGCTGTCAGTGGCGTGACAGGATTATGACGGTTGTGTCAGACAACAGGTGATGACGGGTATAAGCGCCATCACCATAAATTACATCGCGTGCTTGGGCAGCGTCAGAATAAAGCGAGTGGCATGAGGGTCGGAAGTCACCGAGACTTTTCCTTGATGGGCAGTCACAATCGATTTCACAATCGCCAGACCAATGCCGCTGCCTTCGCCCTTACGCTGTCGTGAAGGGTCCACTCGATAAAAGCGGTCAAAGAGTCGCGGAAGATGTTGCGGGGGAATGGGGTTTCCGGGATTCTCAACGACTATCTGCACCTGGCCATCTGCCTCTTTCACCCGCACGGTTACCGACTCGCCTTTTGGCGTATAGCGCATGGCATTTGACAGCAGGTTACTCATTGCCCTGCGTAACATTAATGGGTCGCCTGAAACCCAGCATGCGCGTCCTTCAAACCGTAAACCAACCTCACGCTCTTCTGCCCAGGCTTCGAAAAAGTCGAACACTTTACCGACCTCATCAGCCAGATTGAGCGCTTTTTTTTCTGGGATCAGCTGATTGTTATCCGCCTGCGCCAGAAACAGCATATCACTCACCATTTTCGACATACGGCCAAACTCTTCGAGATTGGAATACAGCACGTCTTCGAGTTCTTTTTGGCTGCGGGTCTGGCTGAGCGCAATTTCCGTTTGGGTGACGAGGTTGGTTATCGGCGTGCGGATCTCATGGGCAATATCCGCCGAGAAGTTCGACTGACGTTTAAATACGTCCTCGATGCGTTCGAGCATGTGATTAAACGAACTCACCAGTTGTTCCAGTTCAATAGGAACCGCCTGCGGATCGAGACGAACATCGAGATCTTTTGAGGTGATATTTTGGATGCGACGACTAACATTACGGATCGGTTCATGACCTTTGTATACGGCGAACAGTACGATAAAAACAATCATCATGCTAATCAGCGATGCCGTCATAATCAGCTTGTTTTTCAGATCGTTAATATAGTGCAGGTGAAAGTCGATCGATAACGCCAGATACAGCGTATACGCTGGTTTTCCATCGGCAAGTTGTCCTACCGGCAGGCAAATCATTCGCCAGTTAGACGATGTTTTCTGTCCGTGGATATGTTTGGAGGTTTGCAGTGTGGGGCCTGAGATAATAAAAACATCGCTGGCATGAGCATTTTTATCGGGCCTTGCACTGGCGATAAACTGCCGAAGATCCGGCGCATTGGGCGAATGGAAAATGGCCTTCTGGTTGCTATCTTCCAGAGAAATAATGACGTTCGAATAACCCTCCACCACATTTTTTAGCGTTTCCAGGCGGCGTGATTCTGGCTCGTTGGGTTGGTTAATAATCCTCTCCAGCGTGGCGCTAATCTCTTGTAAATCGTTGATGTCCTGCTCGGCGAAGTGGACTTTCACGGAGTGGATCATTATCCATGCAAAGGCGAAAAATGAAGCAATTGTCGCCAGGCTGATAAAAAAGGTCAGTCGTGTCGCCAGTGAAAAAGGGCGCCGCCATCGTTTACTGGTCATCAGGAACCTCAAGCATATATCCCACACCGCGCACGGTCTGAATCAGTTTCGGCTCAAAATCGTTATCAATTTTGGCGCGCAGACGCTTAACAGCGACGTCGATAGCATTAGTATCGCTGTCAAAATTCATATCCCAGACCTGGGAGGCGATCAGTGAGCGGGGTAAAACTTCCCCCTGATGGCGCAGGAAAAACTCAAGCAGCGTAAACTCTTTGCTGGTCAGGGTGATGCGCGTACCGCTGCGGGTGACTTTTCTGCTGACCAGATCGACCATTAAATCCGCGACCTGAAACTGGCTTTCGACAATCACCGCAGCGCCCCGGCGCAGCAGCGTTCTGACCCGAGCCAGCAGTTCGGCGAAGGCAAACGGTTTAACCAGGTAATCATCAGCACCCAATTCCAGACCTTTAACCCGATGCTCAATGGTACCCAGTGCGGTGAGGAGAAGAATGGGCATTCCTTTGTTGGCGGAACGCAGCATCCGCACGATATCCCAGCCGTTTACATCCGGCAGCATGATGTCGAGTATGAGCAGGTCGTAATCGCCGGTCATCGCCAGGTGATACCCGTTCAGGCCGTTATCCGCTAAATCCACGACAAAACCCGCTTCCGTCAGGCCTTTGGTCAGGTATTCACCGGTTTTTTTCTCATCTTCGACTATCAAAACCTTCATCGCATTCTCCTTCTCGCACTGGTTGTGCGGACTTTCAATTCTAGGGAAGCGGGATCGGATAGCAATCTGTTATTAGGAAAATGACAGTTTTGTCATTTTCCTGTCACCGGTTAAACAGAGTCACTTCGTTAAAGTACAAGACTATAAATTCCTACTTATTTTAGGGACATCAGTCCGGTCAGGACGAGAAGAACTATGAGCAAATTTAAGCTTCTTACTCTCAGCGCTATATTCGTGCTCGCTGGTTGTTCATTGGCGCCGGACTATCAGCGCCCGGCTTTGCCGGTGCCACAGCAATTTTCTTTAAGCCAGAATTCCCTGGTGTCGGCTCCTGGCGAATACCAGGACACGGGGTGGCGAACCTTTTTTGTTGACGACCAGGTGAAGGCGTTGATTGGTGAGGCGCTGATCAATAACCGCGATTTACGCATGGCGACGCTGAAGGTTCAGGAAGCGCGAGCGCAGTATGGCGTCACGGACGCTGACCGTTATCCGCAAATCACGGCAGGCTCCAGCGGTACCTACAGCGGTAAATTAAAAGGTGATAGCAGCACCGATCGTGAATTCGAAGCTGGACTCAATCTCAGTTTCGACCTGGATTTCTTTGGGCGGCTTAAAAATATGAGTGAAGCCGAACGGCAGAACTTCTTCGCCAGCGAAGAGGCGCGTCGGGCGGTGCATATCTTATTAATTTCCAACGTGTCACAAAGTTATTTCAACCAGCGCCTGGCTTACGCGCAGTTGCAAGTTGCCGAAGAAACGCTGCAAAACTATCAGCGCTCTTACGCTTTTGTAGAGAAGCAACTGATAACCGGTAGCACCAACGTACTGGCGTTGGAACAAGCACGCGGTGTGATTGAAAGTACGCGTAGCGAAATTGCCAAGCGTAAAGGTGAGTTGGCACAGGCCAATAACGCGCTGCAACTGTTGCTGGGTACATACGGGAAATTACCCGATGACCAGGCGCGCAGCCGTGGGGATCTTAAACCGGTAACGCTGCCGCCATCGCTTTCGTCGCAAATACTGTTGCAGCGCCCGGATATTATGGAAGCTGAGCACGGATTATTGGCGGCAAATGCCAATATCGGTGCTGCGCGGGCGGCATTTTTTCCGTCGATAACGTTGACCAGTTCCGTGTCCAGTAGCAGTAGCGATCTTTCCAATTTATTTAATGCCTCCAGCGGCATGTGGAATTTTGTCCCCAAAATAGATCTTCCAATCTTCAACGCCGGACGTAATCAGTCCAATCTCGACCTGGCAGAAATTCGCCAGCAACAGTCAGTAGTGAATTACGAACAAAAAATTCAGAACGCGTTTAAAGAAGTGGCGGATGCACTGGTGTTGCGCCAAAGCATTGCCGATCAAATTAGCGGGCAGCAGCGTTACCTGGATTCATTGCAAATCACACTACAGCGCGCCAGAGCGCTTTATCAGAATGGTGCAGTTAGCTATATCGAAGTATTAGATGCAGAACGTTCTTTATTCGCTACGCAGCAATCGCTGCTCGATCTTAATTACGCCCAACAGGTTAATGAAATTAAGCTGTTTGCTGCCTTAGGCGGCGGTTGGGTGGAGTAATCCTTAATATTAACTTTTCAGGAGCATGATGTATGAATACTACCGCCAAAGCCGTGCTGTTTAGCCTTTTCTCTATGGTTATGTTTAACGCCCAGGCCAATGAAAATCAGCATGGCGAGATGATGAATATGCAGCCAGCGGCTCAACAGGAACAACTCATTAGTGCTACCGGGGTGATTGAAGCTGTTGATATGGAGAGTAAAAAAATCACGATCAAACATGACCCTATTCCAGCGGTGAACTGGCCGGCCATGACGATGCGCTTTACGCTGGTTGCTGATACGAAGGCTGATGATATTAAGCCTGGCGATAAGGTCGCGTTTACGTTTGTTCAGCAGGGAAATCTCTCTGTGTTACGCGATATTCACATCAGTAAATAACGTTCTCGCTGGTCTCTTTTATTCTTGCCCGGGTTTTTGCGAACGCGGGCGAGA
This sequence comes from Citrobacter sp. Cpo030, assembly GCF_030333005.1. Classification (NCBI taxonomy): domain Bacteria; kingdom Pseudomonadati; phylum Pseudomonadota; class Gammaproteobacteria; order Enterobacterales; family Enterobacteriaceae; genus Citrobacter; species Citrobacter sp. Cpo030. The sequence goes on from NZ_JAOWGT010000041.1 coordinate 22,071, forward strand.
CTATCGCGCAATGGAAATCACTATGGCGTCTTTAAATATTAAAAATACCGCGCTTATTCTCGGTAGCATGATTGCCGGCGGGATTATTTCTGTCGGTGTTTATACTTATTATTCATCGGCAAAAATATCGTCTGTAGCCGGGCCAGTTCAGCAAAAAGAAGCCAGAAAAGTGTTGTTCTGGTATGACCCCATGTATCCGAACACGCGCTTCGATAAACCGGGTAAATCGCCGTTTATGGATATGGATCTGATCCCGAAATATGCCGATGAAGAGACCGCGAACGCGTCATCACCAGGCGTGCGCATCGATCCTACACAGACCCAGAACCTGGGGCTGAAAACAGAGCCAGTGCGTCGTGGACCACTGCACTACGCGCAAACTTTCCCGGCCAACGTTAGTTATAACGAATACCAGTTTGTTATTGTTCAGGCACGTTCTGCGGGCTTTATCGAGAAGGTTTACCCGCTGACAGTGGGGGACAAAATTAAGCAGGGTTCGCCGCTGATCGACCTGACTATTCCTGATTGGGTTGAGGCGCAGAGTGAATATTTATTGCTGCGGGAAACGGGAGGTAGCGCGACGCAGGTGGAAGGGATTCTGGAGAGATTACGTCTGGCTGGAATGCCTGAAGCGGATATTCAGCGCTTAAAATCAACGCGTAAAATTCAGACCCGCTTTACCCTGAAAGCCCCTATCGATGGGGTGATCACCGCATTCGATTTGCGTACCGGTATGAACATTTCTAAAGACAATGTGGTCGCGAAAATTCAGGGTATGGACCCGGTATGGGTCAGCGCGTCGGTTCCGGAATCAATCGCCTGGCTGATTAAAGATGCCTCGCAATTTACCATCACCGTGCCCGCCTGGCCGGATAAGCCTTTCACCATCAGCAAGTGGAGTATCTTACCAAGCGTTGATGCGACCACGCGGACGTTGCAAATCCGTTTGCAGGTTGATAACCCCGATGAGGCGCTCAAGCCTGGGATGAATGCTTACCTGCAACTGAAAACACAAAGCGAGCCAATGCTGCTGATCCCGTCTAAAGCGCTGATTGATACGGGTACCGAGCAGCGGGTAATCACCGTTGATAACGAAGGCCGATTTGTGCCGAAACAGGTTGCGGTATTCCATGAATCTCAGGGATTGACGGCTATCCGCTCCGGCCTGACCGAAGGCGAAAAAGTGGTGTCCAGTGGCCTGTTTCTGATTGATTCCGAAGCGAATATCTCTGGCGCACTGGACCGTATGCGCGCTCAGAACAGTAAGACGCAAGACGCAGCCGCCATGCCAGCCCAGGCGACCCATTCACACTGAGGACATGATAAATGATTGAATGGATTATCCGTCGTTCGGTGGCAAACCGTTTTCTGGTGATGATGGGGGCGCTGTTTCTCAGCGTCTGGGGAACCTGGACCATCATCAATACGCCGGTTGATGCGCTGCCCGATCTCTCTGATGTTCAGGTGATCGTCAAAACCAGCTATCCGGGTCAGGCGCCGCAACTTGTTGAAAACCAGGTGACCTACCCGCTGACCACCACCATGCTGTCGGTTCCGGGCGCGAAGACGGTGCGCGGTTTCTCGCAGTTTGGCGACTCTTACGTATACGTCATTTTCGAAGATGGTACCGATCCTTACTGGGCGCGCTCGCGCGTACTGGAGTACCTCAACCAGGTTCAGGGAAAATTACCGGCTGGCGTTAGCGCGGAAATGGGACCGGACGCTACGGGCGTCGGCTGGATATTTGAGTATGCGCTGGTGGATCGCAGCGGGAAACATGATCTGGCGGAATTACGTTCTCTTCAGGACTGGTTTTTAAAGTATGAGTTAAAAACGATTCCTAACGTGGCGGAAGTCGCCTCGGTAGGCGGCGTGGTTAAACAGTATCAGGTCGTTATCGATCCGATGAAGCTGACGCAATATGGCATCAGCCTGGCGGATGTGAAATCGGCGCTGGATACGTCGAATCAGGAAGCGGGCGGCTCATCTGTTGAGATGGCCGAAGCGGAATATATGGTCCGTGCCAGTGGATATCTGCAAACGCTTGATGATTTCAATAACATCGTCCTGAAAACAGGGGCCGACGGTGTACCTGTTTACCTGCGCGATGTGGCGCGCGTACAGATTGGGCCGGAAATGCGCCGTGGGATCGCCGAACTGAATGGCGAAGGCGAAGTCGCGGGCGGGGTGGTTATCCTGCGTTCCGGTAAAAATGCGCGTGAGGTGATCTCTGCCGTTAAAGCCAAGCTCGATACGCTGAAAAGCAGCCTGCCGGAAGGCGTAGAGGTAGTTACAACATACGATCGCAGTCAGCTCATCGATCGCGCCATTGATAACCTCAGCTACAAGCTGCTGGAAGAGTTTATCGTCGTGGCGCTGGTGTGCACGTTGTTCCTGTGGCATCTGCGTTCGGCGCTGGTGGCGATTATTTCCCTGCCGCTGGGGCTGTGTATCGCGTTTATCGTGATGCATTTCCAGGGGTTGAACGCCAACATCATGTCGCTAGGGGGAATTGCCATTGCCGTCGGGGCGATGGTTGATGCCGCAATCGTGATGATTGAAAACGCCCATAAGCGGCTGGAAGAGTGGGGGCATCATCATCCGAATGAAAAGCTCGATAACACAACGCGCTGGAAGGTTATTACTGACGCCTCGGTAGAAGTCGGCCCGGCATTGTTCATCAGCCTGTTGATCATCACGTTGTCGTTTATCCCCATTTTCACGCTTGAGGGGCAAGAAGGGCGACTGTTTGGCCCGCTGGCGTTCACCAAAACGTATGCCATGGCAGGCGCGGCATTTCTGGCGATTGTGGTTATTCCGATCCTGATGGGATTCTGGATCCGTGGAAAAATACCGGCCGAAAGCAGCAACCCGCTTAACCGTTTTCTGATCCGTATTTACCATCCGTTGTTGCTGAAGGTGTTGCACTGGCCCAAGACCACCATTCTGGTGGCGGTGCTTTCAATACTGACGGTTGTCTACCCGCTGAATAAAGTCGGTGGTGAATTCCTGCCGCAGATTAACGAAGGTGATCTGCTGTATATGCCTTCGACATTGCCGGGGATCTCAGCGGCGCAGGCAGCGGACATGCTGCAAAAAACCGACAAGCTGATCATGACCGTTCCTGAAGTGGCACGCGTGTTTGGTAAAACCGGTAAGGCAGAAACCGCAACAGACTCCGCGCCGCTGGAAATGGTTGAAACGACGATCCAACTGAAGCCGCAGGACCAGTGGCGTCCGGGGATGACGATGGACAAAATCATCGCCGAGCTGGACAAAACCGTACGCTTGCCGGGGTTGGCGAATCTGTGGGTTCCGCCGATTCGTAACCGTATCGACATGCTCTCTACGGGGATCAAAAGCCCAATTGGCATTAAGGTGTCGGGTAATGTTCTGGCAGATATCGACGCCACGGCGGAGCAAATTGAAGAGGTGGCCAGAACCGTGCCGGGTGTCTCTTCGGCGCTGGCCGAGCGTCTGGTGGGCGGACGCTATCTCAACGTAGATATCAATCGTGAAAAAGCGGCCCGGTACGGCATGACCGTAGGTGCAGTGCAGCTGTTTGTCACTTCAGCGGTAGGAGGGGCAATGGTGGGCGAAACGGTGGAAGGGATTGCACGCTATCCTATCAACCTGCGCTATGCGCAGAGCTATCGTGATAGCCCGGAAGCATTGAGTAATCTGCCGATTCTGACGCCCATGAAACAGCAAATTACGCTGGCGGATGTCGCCGATGTGACGGTGGTTTCGGGGCCTTCGATGCTGAAAACCGAAGATGCGCGACCAACCAGTTGGATTTACATCGACGCCCGAGATCGTGACATGGTCTCAGTGGTGAACGATCTGAAAAAGGCTATTGCTGAAAAGGTCCAGTTAAAGCCGGGGACCAGCGTGGCGTTTTCGGGGCAATTCGAGCTGCTTGAGCGCGCCAGCCATAAGCTCAAGTTGATGGTGCCAATGACGCTGATGATTATCTTCGTCTTGCTTTATCTGGCCTTCCGTCGCTTTGGCGAAGCGCTGCTGATTATCACCAGTGTGCCTTTTGCGCTGGTGGGCGGCATCTGGTTCCTTTACTGGATGGGTTTCCATATGTCGGTCGCAACAGGGACCGGATTTATCGCCCTGGCAGGTGTTGCTGCGGAGTTTGGCGTGGTGATGCTGATGTACTTGCGCCACGCTATTGAAGCCGAACCCGCGCTGGAAAATCCGCAAACCTTTACGGCGGACAAGCTGGATGAAGCGTTATATCACGGTGCCGTGCTGCGCGTGCGGCCAAAAGCGATGACCGTGGCGGTGATTATCGCGGGTCTGTTACCTATCTTGTGGGGGACGGGAGCAGGCTCAGAAGTCATGAGCCGCATCGCCGCGCCGATGATTGGCGGCATGATCACCGCGCCATTGCTGTCGCTATTCATTATTCCGGCTGCGTATAAGCTGATGTGGCTGCACAGACACCGTAGCCAAAAGTAATGCTTTGAAACGCTCGCCTGCGTCGGTTTGGTCGCCGAAGCAGGCGCTGCGTTATACCTCCAGTGCCTTCACGCGTTTGCGGTACTCGCCCGGCGTACAGCCAAATTCTCGTAAAAAGACTTTATGGAATGACGATTCGCTGGCGTAGCCCACCGACTCGGCCACCACAACCAATGGCTGCGACCCACGTGACAGCATCTGGGCAGCGAATTGCAGGCGTAAAGTGGTTAATACTGCGAGCGGCGTGGAGTTTGAGACTTCACGAAATAGCTGCGCGAAGCTGGCCCGCGACATATGCGCACGTTTCGCCAGTTCTTCGACGGTCCAGGCAAACGCCGGGGACTCCAGCATCATGAAGACGACAGCCCCTAGTTTGGGATGAAGCAGTAGATTCAACACGTTTTGAACGGGGGTCGCCTTGGTTAACCATTCGCGAACGGCTAAGGCGAACAGTGTGGCGCATTGTTGACTGCAGACTACACTGGAACCTGGCAGAGTACTCATGGATTCCTGTTGCATCAAAGCAATCATGGCCTTGAGCCAATGGCTGACAGGGCTATTTTCATCAGGTGCCAGAACCAATACTTCCGGTAACGCAGTTAAAAAATAGCGTGAGGAAGCGTGCAATCGAAGGCTGCCACAAACAATGTGTGTTTGTTCATCGCCAGACTGGCAGAGCCGATGTGCGGAGTTTTGCGGCAGGATCACGATAGTACCGGGCCGCAGAGTAAAAGATGTCCCATCGGGCATGTCCAGTTGGGCTGCACCTTGTGTGACCGTATGCCAGCGGATAATGGACAATTCACCTGCTGCGTGCGGCAGTTGCCAGTCCCTGCTCAGTAGGCAGTTTTGGTCAATTGAGCCTTGTGGGTCGTTAAGCATCAGTAATCGGCTAAGGGCATCCATGGAGACTCCTGAACATTTTTTTGTTGTCGTTTATTGAAACGCTATTATCTCTTTATTTCATTATTATATTAATACCTTCAAAGTGTTAGTGTAATGATTCATTCTAGAAATGTTAGTCATCTTTAAGGCTAATTTAGACGATCTGACAGTTATCGGCGAGTTGTGGATACATTGTTCAGGCAGAGTTAGAGCTATATTTCAGTTCATCAAACGAACAGTGACTTGGCGGAGAGACAGCATGAATCAGTATCAGGCGATTATTATTGGATTTGGCAAAGCGGGTAAAACGCTGGCGGCAACACTGGCCAAAACGGGTTGGCGGGTAGCGATTATTGAACAGTCAAACACCATGTATGGCGGGACATGCATCAATATCGGCTGTATCCCAACCAAAACCCTGGTACATGATGCTGAACTTCAGCATGACTTTACCGAAGCAATGCAACGCAAGGCCTCTGTTGTCAGTTTTCTGCGCGATAAAAATTTCCATAATCTTGCCGATCTGGAAAACGTGGATGTGATTGAAGGTCGTGCTGAATTCGTTGATAACCATACTGTGCGAGTCGTGCAGTCAACAGGCGAGATTGAGCTGAGCGGCGAGAAAATCTTTATTAATACTGGCGCCCAGTCAACGATTCCAAACGTTGAGGGATTAACCACGACACCTGGCGTATTTGACAGCACCGGGCTGTTGAATTTGACGCAACGTCCAGAGCGTCTGGGCATTTTGGGCGGTGGGTATATCGGCGTTGAATTCGCATCAATGTTTGCCAACTTTGGTAGCAAAGTCACTATTTATGAAGCAGCTCCGCAGTTTTTGCCTCGTGAAGACCGGGATATTGCTGACGCTATCGCCAACATTTTACGCGACAAAGGCGTCGAGCTGATCCTCAATGCCAACGTGCAGTCGGTCTCCTCTCATGATGGTGCAGTACAGCTGCACATGCCGGAGGGGGCCCAGACGGTGGATGCGCTGTTGGTAGCATCAGGTCGCAAACCGGCGACAGAAAACCTGCAATTGCAGAAAGCGGGTGTGGATGTAAACGATCGTGGTGCCATTGTTGTGAATAAATATTTGCGTACATCGGCAGATAACATTTGGGCAATGGGCGATGTCACTGGTGGATTACAATTTACCTATATCTCGCTGGATGACTTCCGTATTGTGCGTGACAACCTGCTAGGCGAGGGGGTACGTAACACGGGCGATCGTCAAAACGTACCGTATTCCGTCTTTATGACGCCGCCGCTTTCCCGCGTCGGAATGACTGAAGAACAGGCTCGCGCCAGCGGTGCGGCGGTGCAAGTCGTGACGTTGCCGGTAGCGGCTATCCCGCGAGCGCGGGTGATGAATGATACGCGTGGTGTTCTTAAAGCGGTGGTGGATAGTGAAACGAAACAAATATTAGGCGTATCGCTGTTGTGTGTGGATTCTCATGAAATGATTAATATCATCAAGACGGTTATGGATGCAGGGTTACCTTATACCACATTGCGTGACCAAATATTTACCCATCCAAGCATGAGCGAATCACTAAACGATCTCTTTTCTCTCATTAAATGATAATAGCGTAGTCTGCATATTTGCCCCACCCGTGTGGGGCTTTTTTTTATTTGTTTTTTATATTCCTGATACTAATTGACAGTTATTCTGGCGTTACGGATGGAATAAAATAAAGTGACATGTTTTATTATATTCCCACTGAAATAACTCGTTAATGGAAATAGAAATGAACATGTTTAAATCTACGTTACTAATGACTGCGTTACTGACTGCTCCGGTGACATTTTCCGCGTTAGCGCAAACAGAGGTTGCCCACATTAGCGTATCAGCCGTGTCTGGCTCTCCTTCCGTGGTGGAAGATGCCATTGCGAAACTGGCGCAGGAAAAGAATGCGACTTCCTGGAAAATTACCTCAATGCGCATTGATAGCAGCACTCACGCAACGGCAATTTTGTACAAGTGAGGAGAGCCGGGATGGAAAAGTATCTTCGTATATTGGGCAAAGGCGATAGGGTTGGATTAACCTTGATTCGCTTGAGTATCGCGATTGTTTTTATCTGGATTGGTTTATTAAAATTTGTACCTTACGAAGCCGACAGCATTACGCCGTTTGTCGCCAATAGTCCGGTAATGTCATTTTTTTATGAGCATCCAGAAGAATACAAACAACATTTAACCCACGAAGGTGAATTCAAACCGCAGGCTCGTGAATGGCAGACGGCGAATAACACGTATACGTTCTCAAATGGCCTGGGCGTAGTCGAAGTTCTTATCGCTTTGCTGGTGCTGGCTAATCCTGTTAGCCGTTGGTTGGGATTAATTGGCGGCGTTCTGGCATTTGCCACACCAATTGTTACCTTATCATTTTTAATAACCACACCAGAGGCATGGGTAATGCCACTGGGTGATTTACACTACGGATTTCCGTACTTGTCAGGCGCCGGACGGTTGGTGTTGAAAGACACGTTAATGTTGGCGGGAGCAGTGATGATCATCGCAGATTCATCCCGATCAATAATTAAGCAGCAGTATTGAATTTTTAACGTTGTGCCCTCTGTAAGATAGTAAGCCACTATAGTTCGATTCGGTACTTACCGGGCCAGCAGGATGCTGGCTTTTTTTCTGCCTTAAGGGAAATTTATTGTAAATATAAGATTATTCAGTTTAGAAGAATAACTAATCAGTTCTATTTCCCTGATTAATGATATAGTGCTGTAAGCATTTTTCCTCCTTCCTGTGAAAGCGCGGCAACCCGCATACTGCGTAGTCTTCCGGCCATAAAAGCTCCATTTTTCTCTATTTTTTTCTGTACAATTCTTGCTATTTGTTATCTCAAAATCATATCTCAAAAAAGCTTGTTATTCATTTTTGTTATAGTTAATCAACAAGTTCGCGTGGTTTTAGGCATGTCTTAAGCTAGAATTAATCCTGATTAAATGTTTTTACGTATCAATAAATGACTAAAGATAGTTAAAAACTTAATTTTTAACCAACTGTTTGACATGGAATCCACTATGGTAATTAAGCACCAGGGGTGGATGCTGATCTCGCGTTTTGTGAGTAACCAAAGGCGGGACATATCTTAAATATGGAAATAAGGGTTTTAGAATGAGCTTTGGCTTAGCAAAGGAAGACAAGTTTGAAATCATCGCTATCCTTCGTGAAGAGCTTCATAAGAAAACGAAACTGGAAATCCTGTGTGGAGACAGTAGCGTTATCACGCAGTTAGAGAAGGTTGATTTCGAACGGTTTGTCATCTCCGGACACGGAGATATTGTTCCTGAAAAGGTCCAATACTTTATCCTGCACAGCGAAAGCGGGATTGTAAAATTTAGTGCCAGGTTCGAACAAACCTCGTCAGCAGGTGCGGAAGCAGGATTATCCTACTTCATCCCGGATATGATTTTCTTTGCCCAGCAGAGACAAAATCAGCGTTTTTCATTCCTGAAGGGTTATGACTTTTTCTGTTTTGGTCGTTACAAAAATGGAGAAAACTACTCTCTCAAGATTAAAAATATTTCGCAGGGGGGTTGTGCGTTAATCGTTAAAGATGTAAACGCCCGTTTTCTTTATAAAGATGCGGTGATTAAAAATGCATCTCTGGATTTCGATACCTTTGGCAGTTTACAACTGGACTTAAAAGTGATCGATGTCGTCCCGATCAATGAATTTGATGAGGATAATCAGTTGTATTCCTGTCATCAGATTTCATGTGAGTTCGACTTTAAAAATCGTCGTGAAGAGACTGAAGTCGAGAAAATCATTATTAAATTTTTAATGAGTAACAAGATTAGAAGCTTATAAGGAACGGTGAACAGGATGTTGATGTGTGGCAGTGATAATTTTGTGGGCAATGGTATGTTTGCCTACCTGACCAGCAAACATGTACCGATACAAACATTCCAGTTTGAGGATATGTTGCATCAGTCATCATTATGCCAGCATCAAACCATGGTTTTTAATATCATTGATAATGAACAAGCGTGTTCAGACATTGTTCAGTTTTTGAATAAAAACCGATTCAAATTTTATAATAACGTCGTGGTGATTGTTGCTGATAGTTTGGTGGCGAAATTATGCGTAGAGTTATTATATGTCGAAAAAACAATAGTTTTGACTGAAAAATCTTCACTGCGTGATTTTGGTCAATTGGCGACATTATCAGTCGGGAAATGGAACCCCCGACTGTATCGTTCGCAGAAGAGATTAACCGAAAGAGAACAGCAGATCCTGAACTTACTGGTAAGTGGTTATACAGCCAAAGAAATTTCTGAGTTAGTTAGCCTGAACTATAAAACGATTCAGGCACATAAGATGAGAGTCGTCGCCAAGCTTGGCCTGATCAATACCTCTGATTTAAATAAGTTAATTGTCAGATTTACCCATCGTATGTCTTTTTTACCCTAACCTGACCATTCTTTTCTGATGTAATACACCTAATAGTAGATACAATTCGGGAGTGATTTTGACTGGTTTTTAATTTTATGATTTGTAGAGGGAGAGGGGAATGTTTAATTCCAATGAGGTGCTAACTGCGCTTGAAAAGGCTTTGAATACCAGTCAACTTTATATGGTTTATCAGCCTATTTTCAACTTGCATGCTCAGCGTATAAGCGGATTTGAAGCATTAATGCGTTGGAATAGTCCTCAGATGGGTATGATCTCTCCCGATGTTTTTATTACCTTACTGGAAGATAGCGGCAATATTATTTCCATTGAAGATATGGTTACTCACTCTCCGTGGGATGTTGCAACTTCCTGGCCTGACCCCATTGTATTATCCGTCAATATTTCCGCGCTTGAATTCTGCGATCCTCTGTTACCCCAACGCGTCAGACAAAATCTTGCCACTTCCGGATTGCCGGTCCATCGATGCCAAATAGAGGTCACGGAAACGTCACCGCTGTGTGACAGCCAGATTGCGGCTAAAAATATGACGGAATTAAAGGCGATAGGGGTCAAGCTTGCGCTTGATGATTTTGGAACCGGTCATGCTAATCTTAATTACCTGTTGAAATATCCTTTTGATACCTTAAAAATTGATAAGGAATTTGTCACCGGTATTGAGCCCGACACCCGATCAACAAAGATTGTTGAGGGTATTATTTCCCTGGCGCATAATTTTGGCATTGAAGTTCTTGCCGAAGGGGTGGAAACCCAGTCCCAACTGGAGCGGTTGATGCAGATTGGTTGTGACAAAATTCAAGGCTTTTTCATTTCTCCCCCGGTGCTGGCAGAAGAGATCCCTTCACTCTTAGCACAATATAATCGTTAATCCCTCCTTTTCACGTTTCCCAACCCCCTTGGTTGTTCCGCGTTGCTGTTAAGTCTGCAGGCCTGATAAGCGTAGCGCATCAGGCGGCCCTGAACGGCAAAAAAAAGCCCCCTGCAGAACAGGGGGCTGGTGAGTTATGTCTGCTTAGAACGATTTCTTAAAGCCGATAGAGGCATTGACCGGCGCTTCTACCTGCGATTTACTGTCGCCGTTGCTGAATTGCGTACCCAGCTCACCGTAGACCTGCAGGTTTCTGTCGATGGACCATGACAGGCCGGCTGCAACTTCAGTGCTGGAGTACTGCTGTGAAGATTCCAGCGTGGTGGTGGCTACCGCATTGCTAAAGTGCGTTTTGTCTTTTGAACCCAGACCCTGCCAGACGTTAACCCTGCCGTACGGCTGGAATTTGCCATGGTTGGTGTCATAGTCAGCGACCAGACGCACGCCCAGACGCGCGGTAAAGGAATCCGCGGTATCCATTTTCACTTTCGTTGGGGTCACACCATCCAGCGTGCTGTTATCAAAGTCGCTGTACTGGTAGATCAACTGAGCCTGAGGTTCCAGACTCCATGCGCTGGCACCTAAACGGAACGATTTACCTACCTCTGTCGACGCCGTCAGCGTGTTGCCTCTGACCGTATACGAGCCGTTGTTACCGGTCGCCTCCAGGCGGGATTTATGGTTACCGTACTGCAGGACGTTATCAACATACATACCGTCACCCGAGAACCAGGTAGCATAGCCGCCGACGTAAAATGCGTTGTCGTCGATGTTACCGCCTTTGCCATCGCTGCCTGTCTTCGTGCCTTTTACGTTGCTGTCGATATCAAGGATGCTGGTATACATCCCGGCTTTCCAGCTTTCGTTAGCATACATATCAACGCCGACCTGAATGCCCATGGTATGAGAGCTGGTTTGCGTACCGGCCGCGTCATCCAGTTTGGTTTTGCCGGAGTAGCCAATCATTCTTGCCCACGCGCGATTGTCTTCATCAATGCCCGGTTTAACCTCGTCACCCATACGTTGGTGCATGTTACCCAACAGGCTAATATCACCCTGACGTACGACGCTGGCGAGGCCAGAATACAGCATGGTTTCTGGACGGTATTCACTTCTCAGATACCAGTTTTCACCCAGGCCTTGAGCATTACCCGCATGCAGTTGGTACTCAAACGCACCTGCAGCCATACGATCGGCGGCAAGATGGAAGGCATCCCGCGACGTTTGCGCGGTGGTGGTTGCGCCATTGAGCGCTGTCACCACTTCGATACCATCCCCAATGGTCGGCGCGCCGAGACCAGAACCATCGACATCCAGCAGCGTGCTACCGCTGGCTTTACCGCCATCGATAATCAGACGGTCGGCAATGCCTGCGCCGCTACCATTCTGGATAGCCGCCATGTTGATAGTCCCTTTTTCGCCGGTGTAATCCCCTTTGACGGTTAAGGTTGTGCCAGTCTGCTGACCGATGAGTGAAACATCGCCGCCGTTGCTCAGGCCCGCTACCGTCTGGTTGTAACCCTGCGTGTTCAACGTGGTGTCAGCGACAACGTAGTGGTGCGATGCGCTACTCAGGGTGTTGGTATTACCCGCCTGCAGCACGCCGTTGGCAATCAGCGTTGCGCCGCTGTAGCTATTTTCACCTTGTAGCTCCGTCACACCGCTACCGGTCTGATGCAACTGGCCTTCGCCGCTGATATTACCGGTCAGCGCCAGGGTATCGCCACGATTGACGTTGAGTACGCCGTTATCAACGACATCCCCCTGAATGCTGCCGATATCACCGCCGTTACCCAGCTGTAAAACACCTTGTTCGATGGTGGTGCCACCGGTGTAGGTGTTATCCAGCGTCAGGGTGAGGGAGCCTTTACCGGTTTTGGTCAGTTGACCGTTACCCTCGACTTCAGTCAGCAGAGAAACGTCATGCCCGTTGGTGTCGAATGTCCCGCCTCCGGATTCCAGCGTCACCTGACGGGCAGTATCAAACGCTTCGCCATACTTCAGCGTACCGCCATTAAAGGTAATTCCCGTATCTGCCGCACCCAGGTTGGTATCGCCCGCTACCTGCAGCGTCCCGGAGGTGATGGTCGTTCCACCGCTGTAGGTGTTGTCGCCCGTGAGGATGAGGGTACCGAGATCACCTTTATTCAGGCCGCCGGTACCGCGGATGACGCTGTCGATAGTCGCGGTGTAGTTAGCGCCCTCTACCGTGCCATCGCCAACGCGAATCAGGGTGTTGGCCGTATCGGTGGTAATGGCTTCGCCGCCCACGCGATAACCATCGGTGGCGAACTGCGCGCCGCTAATGATGACGTCGCCTTTGCTGTTATCGACGGTCACGTTGCCTGCTTCACCCTGGAAGACGGCAAACGCGGCATCGGTAAACGGTGCGTTCAGCGCGCCTTCCGGCGTTGATTCATCGGTAGTCCAGTTGTCGTTACCCTGGCTGGATTGCCAGATACCGTCGCCGCCGTTGATGACGCCGTTGTTTTTCAGCTCGCCATTCTCACCACCGGTGCCGTCCCAGAAGCGCAGCGTCAGTCCGGCGTGGTTGACCAGGTTGACCTGATTTTTCACCGATGTCTGCACGTACAGGCTGTCAGCCGCTTCCGGCGCGTTAGCAATATCCATCACATTGTTGGTCAATGTGCCGGTGTAGTTGATGACGCGATAGACGCCGACATCAAAGCTGCCGCCTGGTGAGGTTTCAATGTTGAGCTTACCGTCAAGCGTCAGATCGCCGTTTACGTCAATCAAGTCGTTGAAGGCACCGCCCGGGGTGTAAGCCTGACCAAACTGATAATCCAGCTGTGCGTTATCATTGAGCGTCAGCGAACCGGTAGTCAGTTTACCCACGCTGTTGATGGCCGCACCTGCGGTAATATGAGCGTCGTCCAGCACATCAACCGCGCCGCCAATAATCCCGTTACCGCCGAGCGTTGCCCCGGATTTCACTGTCACCTGGCCGGTAGCCGCAGACTGATTACCGTTGACCAGCAGTATGCCTTCATTGACGTCCGTGGTGCCGGTGTAAGTATTATCGCCGGTCAACGTTAACGTACCGTCACCGATTTTCACCAGACTACCGTCGTTGCCGCTGATAATGCCGCTGATGGTGTCATCAAGATGCAGATTACCCAGCGACAGCTCTTTATTGCCCAGTTCGACATTACCTGCGCCGGACAAGGAGCCGATCGATGTTGCGCTGTCGACTGCGCTGATATCGACCTTACCGCCCGCCAGGTTTTTAACGACGGTATTTTCTGCCATCGTCTGGTCAGCAAAGGTCATCAGTCCGCTGTTGTTCACGGTGGCATTGCCGCCGCTGGCGTCTTCTTCCAGCGCCAGAGTACTGTCTTTTGACACGTTAACCGTCGCGTTGCCCGCGGTGGCGTTGTTGGTTAACACCGCTTTCGCCGTGCCCGTCAGGTTCAGCATTGCGCTCGCTGCGGTGACGTTATCTGCCAGCGTTAACAGGCTGTCGGCGATGTTCATGGTCAGGGATTTCAGGCTGGTATCTGTCCCGCTGACATTGAGCGTCGCGCCCTTATTGACGTTCACGGTGCTGCTTTCATTACTGCCAAAGGCTCCGGTTTTGCTGACGTTGACCGTCACATTGTTGGCGTTTCCGGTACCGGCAATTTCTGTATCGCCTTTGTAGCTGTTTGCGCGGTCGAGCGACAAGGTGCTGCCCGCATCGCTAGAGCTGCTGGTGACTTTCAGTTTACCGTCGCCGGTAATCTCCCCGGTTGGCGTGAAGTGGTGCGAATTGAGATCGAATACCGCTGCGTTCTCATTCGCTCCCAGCTCAATGGTGCGATTGCTGGTCAGGTCCGCGCCCAGTTGCAGCGTTGAACCGTTATTGATTGCCAGGTCAGTTCCGCTCTGGCCGAGATTGCTGTCGGAGGAGATCTGCAACGTGCCGCCATCAATGCGTGTGCCGCCGCGATACTCGTTATCGCCGCTGAGGATCAGACGGCCAAGGTCGGTTTTCACCAGCGTCAGCTTGTCAGCAGTACTGGCTTCGCGGATAACAGACTCAATGGTCGCGGTATAGTTTTGCCCCGCGCCACCGGCGCCAACGCGCAGCAGCAGTTCGCCAGTTCCCGGCGTCTGGCCTGCGTGGGTCGCGTTTTCCGTGGTGGCATACGCGTTAAGCGCATCGCCTTTAACGACATAGCCATCGGCATCAAACTGTGCCCCGGAGAAGTTAACTTCTCCCGCGGCGTTGTCCACGGTAACTGTACCGCCTTTGGTGGTGAAGACGGCGAAGGACTTCTGTGCCCAAGGGGCGTTACCTTCACCGGTTGCGGTGGTCCAGTTGTTATCACCCTGGCTGCCGATTGCCATCCATTTGCCATCGCCACCGTCAATTTTGTTGTCGCCTTCAATGCCCGACGCGCCGTGGCTCTGATTGACGGTTGCGCCGTCCCAGAACTGCAGGGTAACGCCGTTGGCGTTCACCAGGTTGACCTGTTTGTCGATAGAGGTCTGGACAAAAATATTGCTCTTATCCTGGCTGTCCGGTATTGCGCCTAATTCCAGTGTCTGGTTATCCAGCGTGCCGCCGTAGTTATAGATACGGTACACACCCGGTCCGAAGTTACCGCCCTGTGAAGTGGTGACATCCAGAGTCCCGTCCAGTTGCAGATCGCCTGCGACGTTAATCAGATCGTTTAGCGCGCCGCCTGGCGTATAGGCCTGACCCAGTTCGAAAGCGGAGGTCGTTTTGCTGCCAAGCTGCAGATTACCGTTAATGGATAACGTACCCGCACCACCGTCACCGGCGCTGAGGGTCGTGGCATCGTTCATCAGCACGTTGCCGCCGATAGTGCCATTACCGCCAAGTGTGGACGTGCCGCTAACGGTGGTGGCACCGCGCGCCGCGCTTTGATCGCCATTCACCAGCAGCGTGCCGTTGGTAACGGTGGTGTCGCCGGTGTAGATGTTGTTACCGTTCAGACGGGTAATGCCGCCGCCGATTTGCTGCAGCGCGCCAATACCGGAGATCACGCCGTTGAGCAGCACGGTGTTGGCGCGATTAATCGCCAATATGCCGTTGTCGATAATGTCTGACACGGCGCTGACTTCGCCTGTATTTCCGCCGTCACCCAACTGCAGCGTACCGGTTTGAGCGATAGTGGTAGAGCCGGTGTAGGTATTGTTAGCGGTGAAGATCGTGGTACCGCCCGCCGCACGTTCGAACTTCCCGTCACCGCTGATGATACCGCGATAAATTTGCGCCGCTGAAGCATCACCCTGGGTATCGAAGATAACCTTGCTGCCTGCGCCCTGGGTCGTAACATTGTAATCGCCAATGCTTGCGGCAGTACTGGTCGGCTCGACGTGGTCGCCGGTGCTCAGGGTTGCGCCATTGTTTACGGCGATGGTTTTGCTTGCCAGCGTCAGGTTTTCTACGACACGGACATCTGCGTTTGAGCCACTGATGGTCAGCGAATCCCAGCCGGTGCCGATGTTGGTGCCAGTGGTCAGATTGTCGCTTGCCAGCGTACCAATCTTCGCACCTTTTGTATCTGTGAAGGTGAGGGCGTTTCCGCTACCTGCTTCAGTAGTGACGTGGCGTGTTTTATCCAGCGTCACATTGCCGATGTTGGCTTTATTGTTGCCGCCAGTACCGGCGAAATTCACTTCACCCGCATAGGAGCCACTACGCCAGTTAAAGGTGTCCGTACCTTCGCCGGTATTGATTACGCCGCTGGTTACACCGCCGTTGATATTAATGGTGTCATTGCCTTTACCGGACTGAATGGCCACGGCCGTATCGTTGATGGCCTGCAGGGTTCCCGTGTTGGTAATGGTTTTATTACTGTCGCCGCTGGCGTCAATCACCGGTGAGGTGGTGCTGGCAGAGATAATCTTGCCGCTGTTGGTGACAGCACGGACGTTTTTCGCGATGATCGCTGAACCGCCTGTGCTGTCATGCACGTTGATGTCGGCATTAGTGGTAACTCGACCATCCGTATTAGCGCGAATCCCGCTGCCTTCGCCGTTCCGCACCTCAATGGTATAGCCTTTGCCGATGGTCAGATCGCCCGTTACCGAGTCGCCATTGCGTTCTTCAAAAGCGAAGCCGGTACCTTTCCCGTTGACGTTGAGGATGTTGTTCAACCCATCGTTCATGTTCAGCGCCACGCTAGTCCGAATCCCCGGACCATCGTTGGCATTGATGGTCACATCATTGAGCGAGATATCGGTGTTGTTGGCATCGTTCTGAATACCTGCACCAGTCCCTTTCGCGCTGATAGTCACACCTTTTGCAGCCAGCTTACCCGCTCCCGTATCGAGACGAATACCGTCTGCTGAACCATTGGTCGTGATGGCATCGCCCGCATCACCGGTAATACTCAGGCTTGCACGATTGGTCAGCAGAACCCCTGCGGTTCCATCATCAACGGCTACCTGGCCCAGTCTTTTTATCTGGGCGCTGGCACCTGAAGCCAGTACGCCAATACCGTTGCTGACATGCAGGGCGCTGGAAGAGTTGTTAGTTAAGCTCCCGCCTTCTTGCACATCAACGCCGATGCTGTTTACGCTGTCCAGATCGATAATCGATTTGGTGTTGAGGATCAGGTTACCCAGATTCCTCGCCACATAGGCGATAACCTTGTTGCCGCTGGTTTCAGAGGTAATGCTGGCATCAGAGGTGAGGGTTGTCTCCACCGTTTTACCCTGTTCGGAGCCGTTTAAATTATGCCCCTTGCCGTCAACAATCCCGGCAGTGGTTCCTACACCGGTCAAATTGATGATGGTTTTATCGCTAATATTACCGCTTGCGCCGCCTTCAATCACAATGGCAGTTGCGCCCATCCCCCCAATGTTGAATGTCGCTTCACCGGTGACAACGTCAGTACCTTTCCCTGTACCCAGTACACCAACAGAGTTGTTACCGCTGAGTGATAGTTTAAGATCGGAGTAAGCTCCGCTCACGGGGTCCTTACTGTTACCGGCAAATTTGGCGCCCTCAGCAACACGGAAGATAGTGGTATTAGCCTGACCATTATCATTCATCTCCGTCTTGCCAATGTTAGCGACCGCATTGGAGCCGTATAAAAAGTAGCCTATCTGGTCGGTGCTGTTAAATACAGGGCTACTGTCGTTATTGATATTCGCCGTCGCACTGCCACGAACGTGCACCCCGATGTCCCCGGTGCCCTTCAGCGTAATACCGGAAGAGATATCCGCAATCGCCTGCTTTCCAGCGGAGCCTTCAACCCAAATAGCGTAGTTACGCTCGTTGGTACTACCTTCACCGTTCACTGTAATTTGACCGGCCTGGCTGGTGGTGACTTTGGCATCCGAGCTGTCTGCACGAACATGAATGCCAATATTACTTTTGCCGTTAACATTAATTTGGCCGTCATTACGAATAGTTTGACCAGCATTTGCGCCGCTGTTATGCACCGACATCCCGTAGTTTGACAGTCCGGATGTTGCACCATTAACTGAGATTTCGCCGGAGTTGATAACATTCCCGCTCGCACCAGCGACCAGTAAGCCGGCTGCGTTACGTACGCCGGTTCCGAGGGTAATTTTCCCTTCGTTAGTCACAGTCCCTGCGCCGCGCACATGGATACCTGCGCTGAGGTTAGCGCCGCCAGTCAATTCGACATCCTGTGCGGTGTTAGAACCATCACGACCGAGATAAATCGTGGCGTCAGTACTGTTAGTGAAATTGGCATTTTCAGCCACTTCAACGCCATAAGCGGTACCTTTCCCGAAGGAGGCGCCGTTGGCGTTACCGTCCACCACATTGATCGTTTTGTTGTTAACCCCGGTTGAGTCTCCTGACAACAGCATCCCAATGGCCAGCGTAATTGGCGTTGTTACCGTGGTATTGGTATCCCACGGGTTGGCCGCAGAGGCGGTACCATAGTTACCTGTTGTGACAGCCTGGTTTATGATGCCATCGTTGGTGACAGTACTGGTCCCTTTGCCCTGCATACCGATAGCGCCGTAGCTATTAACAGCCTGTCGTCTATCTTTATCGATGAACAAACCGGAGTTGATGGTGCCGGTGTTGGTTGCCGTAGCATTTTCCGCCAGCATACCAATCGCCAGACTGTGGCCTGTGGAAGTACGCAGTGCGTTGAGGGAACCCTGGTTAGTAATGACAGCGCCATCTGCGCCTTTCATCACGCCATTAATGCTGCCATCTACCGCCAGCACAGAATCTTTGGTCACAGTGCCGGTCGCACCCGCGCCATGCGCGTATACGGCGTGCAGCTCGGTATTACCGATCGTGGCGTTATTGGTATGGCTTTTACCATCCTTCCAGACCTGGTATTGCCAATCAACCGAGCCGGTTACGGTATCGGATTGCAAAACGCTGCTAATCAGATCCGCATACCAATCTTCAACGTCTTTGAGCGACATCGTGCCGCGATTGGCATCCAGCATCAGCTGAAGTTGACTGACCTTTTGCCCCTGCGAATTTAAAACCGTTGCATCACTTTCGCCCAGCAGCCAGTCGTTAAGATCGCCCAGTTCCTGAGTATTGGTGATATCAAACTCCTGAGTGCCGGTTTTCACTGCATCACCGTTGCTATCGTATCCGTAGGTATCGATAGTCAATACTTTGCCGAACTGGTCCATTGTCTGAGAACCGTTAAAGGTTTCGTTCGGGACGACGGGGGCGGCGCCAAAAGAGATGTAGTTATCGGAAATCCAGTTAACCTTGCTGCCTGTACCGCTGGCTTCAAGCAAGGCGCTATTTTTGGCAAGGAGTTTGATGGTGTTTTCTGCATCGCGGGCATTTTTCTGATCGTTACCAATGTTCAGATTGGCCGTCGAACCGTCGCTGGCCTGCGCAATGCCAAAGTTGTTGTAGATTTTAGAAAGGGTTGAGTCATAGGTATTTAACGTTATGCCATCTAACGGAGTTTCGGTCAGATAGCGAACCAGTTCATCGGTGTTGTAGACCTGCATAGCCGCAGGGGTTTCTAATGCAGGATCGATGATAGGAATTTCTTTATCTTGCGAAGGTGTCGTTGATGGCTGGTTGAAGTAATACTTTTTCAGATCTTCAACTTCGGTAATCGGGGTGCTAACGCCCCCAATGTTCGCCGTGAGCGTAATCTTCTTTTGCTCTAGCAACTGCTCAATAGTGGCTGATTCGACCAGCCCGGTTTGGCCTTGTTCAATTTTCGGCAATGCGCCAGTGACGTTTAACACTGCACCGTTAGTGGCGTTCTTGTAGAGGAAGCCATCATTGTGGATGTCGTCGTTCGTGCCCGGTTTAATAACAATATTGTTATAATCAACGGAAATATCATGATCGCCAGTTTCATCCGCCATAACAAGCGGAGAGGTGCTGAGTAATGCCGTTGCTGCCAATACTGCAACCGTTTTACGCGAGCTGCTTTTTTTCTTTCCTTTGGTTAATTCAGAAACGACCACCCAGATACCGAGTGCCGCGTTCCAAATAATGCTGTAAACTTTGTTCATATATAACCCTCGTCTACATTCCTGTTATGCGTGTGTTAATACATTGAGTTGTTGGCTATGGTTGGCACGCGGATGTGCTACCCGGTAATAGATTTTTTGGAATAGGGTTTCCTTCCGTGCGATGCGGAATTAAAAAGCGAGTCGAAAGAAAACCTTTTTAAATAATAACCGTGATAATTGTCCTTAAATAAGTCAGTTACGGCTGGCTATAGTGGGAAATGGTGTACTTGAGCCGGGTGTTATTTTTGCCGAGTTTTCTGGCAATATTGCTTTTGTACGCCCCGATGGTTTTTTCACTTTTTTGTGATGCCCCGGCGATTTGTGTCAGTGACCATCCTCGGGCAAGCATCATCATTACGTTGAATCCGTTTGCTGTGATCTTATTTTGTAATGCTTTGATATTATGTTGGTTATTGTTCTTTGTGATACGTGTAACGGTATGGTGTAGCCGATCAAGACTGGCATCTTGATCAAGAAACAGCATGTTCTTCCCACAAACGGTTTGAAAAAGAGTAAAAGTAGCTTCATCTGCCAAAACAATAATTTTGGTGACAGGTCGTAAAGCCATGTTGCGGATAACCCTGGCATATTTTAAAAAATCTGCTTTGTCAGGATTAATGATGATGCAATCCGTTTCATAAGGAAGCATTTTGACAGCAGAGAGCGTCTGGGAGGAGTAATACGCGATATCAATATATAATGATGAGCCACGTAGGATTTCTCGCATGCCTAGCCAAGGGTAAATTGAGTCACCCAAAAAAATAGCCTTTGACATAACGATCTCCTTGAAATTTTGGTGCAAGCAGCCGCCTCTTTTTGTAGGTTAAAAAAGAGTTTCTTGCGACGCGTGAAATGTTAATTAAATCTCGTATAACGTTCTGTGCTGTGAACGTATCCTTATTAATTCCAGATTAAACAGATATTTTCTGTATTTATTAGAATCATTAACTATTCTTAAAGTAGATATTACACTTTGTTAAAATTTAAGATAAATCGTTTATTTCAGCTCTGCGTAAATGATTGATAGATTTCGCTTATGAATCGCGTGAATAATGATTGAGTGATTTCTATAAAGGCAGGGTATTCCTATCCATTTGGGAGGGGATTTACATGAAAAACATTATATTTCAGATGGATACCCGTTTTTCTTAATGGGATGACTGGTGAGTAGGAGAATTCTTAATCAAGACCAGGACAAAGAGCAGGGGCGTCGAGGGGAAGAGAGAAGTATCGCTATATTTGCAGTTATCGACCTGAAATTCGAGTATTCAGGTTGATAATTCTTAGTGTTGTGATTTTTTTAGGGAATTATTCTATTTTTGTCTTTTTGTGCTTAATTTTAAAAGCTCACTTGAAGAGGTTATTTTTTCTGATTGCTATTGCTGATAGGGCTTAGCCCGCCAACAGTTCCTGTTCTACCTGATGCACCTGCTGTTCCAGTGTATTACGGATTTCCGTAAGCGCCCGTTGTTGATCGGAGAAGTAGGCTTCTTTATCTGTCACGGAGGTGGCAAGCCGCCAGGCGTTCTCGGCTTCCAGTTCGGTAATCTCTTTGAGCAGCGCGTTAATTTGTTCTCTGAGCTGCTGTATTTTGCTGCGTAAATGCTGCAAATCGTTCAATCGGTCACTCGCCATCATCGGTTCGAGGCCGCTTTGCAATTGAGTCAGTAGCGCCCGGACGGTGGCAAGATCGGCATTTTGGCGCGCCTGGTTAAGCTGCACCATCATCTGATGCGCCTTCTCTTTCAGATCATCGGCTACCACGTCCGGGTGGCAAAGACGGCTGGCCTGACGCCACAGGCGTTTTAACTCATTACGTTCATCAGAGGAAAGCCGCTGGTCACGGCTAAAACGATGCTGTGCATCCTGCTGCTGCTCCTGATATTCATCATATTCATGGCTGGCCTCTTCCTGTGCCCGACGGGTTGCGCTGTCGTCCTGGCGAGAAAAGTCGTTTTCCAGCTCA
Organism: Citrobacter sp. Cpo030; assembly: GCF_030333005.1. Taxonomy (NCBI): domain Bacteria; kingdom Pseudomonadati; phylum Pseudomonadota; class Gammaproteobacteria; order Enterobacterales; family Enterobacteriaceae; genus Citrobacter; species Citrobacter sp. Cpo030. Next base: position 44,157 of record NZ_JAOWGT010000041.1, read on the forward strand.
CGAATCTCCGCCAGCAGGGCGGTAATCAGTTCAGTTTGCTGCTGAATACGTTGGCGTGTTTCCACCGATTCGCGCGAATCTGAATTCTGGTTCATCCAGTGCTGCTTGAGCCTGGCCAGTTGATCAACAGCCTGGGAAATATAGTGCTGACAGGATTGATAGTCTTTTTCCCGGCGTTTTCGCTCTGCTTCCTGTTTGCGCTGGGCGCTGGCGGCGAGCTGTTTACGCAGTTCGAGGATGCGGCTCATCAGCGGTCCAAGACGAAGGTGATACAGATCGTTGAAATCATCGAGGATTTGAATGCGCGTGTTGCGCTTATCGATCAGGTCACGCAGCTGTGTTTCGAGCGCTTTGAGTTCCAGCTTACTGGCGGCAATGGCTGGATCCTGCCACGTAGAGACTGCTCGTTGAGATTGCAGCCAGGCCGATATTTCACGCAGGGCATCACTAAAGCGTCGTTCTTCGATCGCCTGCACAATGGTGCCAGGTACGACTGACAAAGGCTCATTTTTAAGATGCGCCACCTGCTGGAAAATAATCTCCTCATCTTCCAGTTCAATAGCGCTTTTGACGATTTCCAGTCGTTTGATGATCTTATTCATGACAGTCGTTGCCTGGCCTGGCTAAAAAACGAGTGGCTGAAGTACAACAGGTTCACCCGTTTGAAAATGTTAGAAAAACAGTAAAGCGCATTCTGTGGCCTGCGATGCCTTTTCGTCCAGAATAATTCACTGTAATTATGAAAAACCGGAAGTCGCGCGCACCTGTCTGCATCTTCAAACCTCTGTTTCATGTTTTTTACTCTCGGGTAATTATTCTTGATTCAGTAAAGATAATGCGTATAGTTCTCATTCTCTTTTGTTATTAACTCCCTGTATTACTTCTGGTAAGGATCCCGACAATGAAAAAAACAACATCCGCGCTGGCATTGCTGATTGCTGCGGCGTTAAGCGGTTGTGCGGCGCATACCACGCCAGCCAGCAACGCCAGCGTTACGGAAAAAACAGCGCAACCTGCCGTCAGTGATGTGCAACAACGCGCGCTGGCGGATGGGTTATATGAAATGGCGCTTAGCCCGGCAGGAGATGCGTTGTACGTTGCCAGCGCCGAAGGATTTAAAGATGTGCAGGGCGGCGTGGTTTACAAGCTGGATCCAAAAACGCTTAAAACGCTCGGCTTGAGTCATACCGATATGAAAAACTTTGGTATGGCTATCTCGCCGGACGGTAAAACAGTGTATGTCACCAACTCACTGGATGGTGGCCTGAGCGCGCTGAATACCGCTGACGGCAAAGTGAAAAATCGCGTACTGTTCCCGGAACGTAACCCAGAAGGTTTCCCGTATGGTGCGCGCCAGGTGCTGCTGCATAACGGTTTGCTCTATATTGGTGCCGTGGCGGATCCGGCGGTGATTTGGGTGGTTGACGCTGAAACCCTGAAGCTAAAAACCCGCATTAAAAATACGGGCAAATGGATGACCGGACTGCATTATTCAGAAGTGACGCAGCGAATTTATGCAGCTAACGGCGGCGGTGAAATTCTCGTTATCAACCCGCGTAATCAGCGCGTAGAAAAACGCTGGCAACCGCTGGGAGAACAACCTGCGCTGTTGCTGAATATGGCGGAGGACGCACAAACGGGTCGCCTGTTTGTCACCGACAACTCGAAAGCGAAGACTACCCTGGTGCTGGATATCCATACTGGTAACCTGCTGAAAAAATTGGATGTGGGTGATTCGCTGGCGGTGAAATTCAACGCAAAACGCAACGAAATCTATATTACCCAGCGTGATTCAGGGAAATTACTCAGCTTGAATGCGACCGATTACAGCGTGAAGAAAAGCTGGGACTTACCGCCTAACCCTAACAGCCTGCTGCTCTCGGCGGATGGGCAAACCCTGTTTGTTACCGTGAAACAGAAATTTAATAAAGACCACTCCACCTCTGCGCCAGATAACGTGGTGCGTATCGATCTGAATAAATAATAACAACATGTTGCCGGGGGGCCCTCCGGCAACGTCGTCAGACTTTTAATGGCATGGCTATGGACAACACTAAAACATACGCACACTTAATGAGAAAAACTGTGCTGGCCGCTACTATTGGCGCGCTTTCCGGCACGGTGAATGCTGCTGAGACCCCCACAGAAGCGGAAGAGACCATTGTGGTACAGGCTGCAGAGAGAAGTGATTTTAAACCCGGTGGAGATACGTTACTGCCCGCTTTTCTCGACGGTCAGGTTGCTAATGGCGGCAGGCTGGGGATGCTTGGTCAGCAAAATGCCATGGATGTACCATTTAACGTTATAAGCTACACCTCAAAACTGGTCGAAGATCAGCAAGCTAAGACCGTTGCCGATGTTGTCGCCAATGACGCGAGCGTGCAGGCGGTACAAGGCTACGGTAACTATGCAGAGACATACCGTATTCGCGGTCTGAAACTTGACGGCGATGATATGACCTTTGGTGGATTATCTGGTGTGCTGCCGCGTCAGGTGGTGGATACGCAGATGATCGATCGTGTTGAAATCTTTAAAGGCGCGAATGGATTACTCAATGGCGCTGCCGGTAGCGGCGTTGGCGGAATGATTAATCTTGAACCCAAGCATGCAGACGATACGCCGATCACACGCCTCGGTATGGATTACACCAGTGACTCACAGGTGGGAACGTCGCTCGATGCCGGACGCCGTTTTGGGGACAATAACCAGTTCGGTGCCCGTGTGAATCTGTTGCATCGTGAAGGGGAGGGGGCGGTTGATGACGATAAACGTCGTACCACGCTGGCATCGCTGGGACTGGATTACCGCGGCGACCGTTTCCGCAGTTCATTAGACGTTGGGTATCAGAAAAAGACGTTTCACGGTGGCAACATGGGGATCAATATTTACTATGTGCCATTTGTCCCCGATCTACCGAAAAATACGCACAACTATAGCCAGAGATGGGGTTATAGCGATATTGAGAATGAGTTCGGGATGGCGCGCACGGAATATGATCTGACCGAGAACTGGACCGCTTATGCCGGTTTAGGTGCGCAGCACGCGCATGAGATTGGCTTGTACAGCGCTCCGGAAATATACAACCAGGCCGGTGATGCGAAAGCCGGACGCTTAGATACCAATCGTATTATTGATGCGTTCAGCGGGATGGCAGGACTGCGCGGGAATTTTGATACGGGTTTTGTGTCGCATAAGGTTAATGTAGGTTATTCCGCCGTCACTAAAGAAGACAAAATCGCCTGGCGCATGGGGTCACGTGCCGCGCGCCCGGACGTCAATATCTACGATACACAGAATGTACCAAAACCGGCGGTGACGGCGACGGGAGGCAACTATAGCGATCCGCTAACCAGTGGGCGTACGCGTAGTCAGGGGTGGTTACTCAGCGATACGTTGGGTGTGCTTGATGATCAGCTTCTGTTTACCGTCGGCGCGCGCCACCAAAAGGTCGTGGTGCGTGATTACAACAAAGAAACTGGCGCTGAAAACGTTAAGAACAGTTTTGACGACAGCCGCTGGATGCCGACGTACGGTGTTGTATACAAGCCGTGGCAGGAACTCTCCCTATACGCGAACCATACCGAATCGCTACAGCCAGGCAGCACCGCGCCAAGCAGTGCGGTGAACTACGGTCAAAGCACCGGAATCATCCATGCAAAACAGAATGAGGTTGGGATCAAAACAGACTTTGGACGTGTAGGCGGTTCACTGGCGCTGTTTGAAATCAAAATGCCGGTCGCACAGTTGGATAGCCAGACCCGGTATTACGCAATCAACGGCGAGCAGCGTAACCGTGGCGTGGAGCTGAATGTTTTTGGTGAGCCGATGTTAGGACTGCGGCTGAACGCCAGTGCAACGTGGCTGGATGCGACGCTCAGTAAAAATCAAAACGGTGTCAACGACGGTAAGACAGCAATCGGCGTACCGGACTTCTATGCGGTGCTGGGTGCTGAATATGATATTAAACCTGTAGAAGGACTCACCGCGACGGCGCGGCTGAACCATTCTGGTGCTCAATATGCCAACGCGGCAAATACCAAGAAACTCGACAGTTTTACCACACTGGATTTAGGTGTGCGTTACCGTATGTCACTCAATCAAAACCAGAATCAGATGATTTTGCGTGCAGGGGTTGATAACGTCACCAACGAGAATTATTGGTCAGGTATTGATGATACCGGGACTTATCTGTTCCAGGGTGAGCCGCGCACGCTGAAGGTTTCCGTCAGTTACGACTTCTGATTTTTCTCCCGAGCCTCGGTGCGTTGGGCAAGGAAGCCCGGCGCATCCAATCGATTATTGCGCCTTGCGACAACCAGGTTGAAATGTTAAAAGAAGCCCCTTCAATAAAAACGACACAGGGGAAGGGCGTGAAAAACGCGTCAACTGCATCTGACACCAGCGTGTCTGATGCCGCGTCAACGAATGAGCCGACGCTTCAGCGGGGGTTGCAAAACCGCCATATTCAGTTAATTGCACTGGGCGGTGCAATTGGTACCGGCCTGTTTTTGGGCATTGGCCCGGCGATTCAGATGGCGGGACCTGCGGTGTTACTGGGTTACGGTGTTGCCGGGATCATCGCTTTTTTGATTATGCGTCAACTGGGCGAAATGGTAGTGGAAGAACCCGTTTCCGGATCCTTTGCCCATTTTGCCTATAAATACTGGGGACCGTTCGCGGGTTTTCTCTCCGGCTGGAACTACTGGGTGATGTTTGTGCTGGTCGGCATGGCGGAACTGACAGCGGCCGGGATCTATATGCAGTACTGGCTGCCCGATGTCCCGACCTGGATTTGGGCCGCGGCATTCTTCGTGATCATCAACGCCGTCAATCTGGTCAACGTACGCCTGTATGGCGAAACGGAATTCTGGTTCGCGCTGATTAAAGTGCTGGCTATTATCGGCATGATTGGTTTTGGTGTGTGGATGCTGTTTTCCGGTAACGGCGGGGAACATGCAAGCATCGATAACCTGTGGCGTTACAACGGCTTTTTTGCTACCGGCTGGAACGGATTAATTCTGTCGCTGGCGGTGATTATGTTCTCCTTTGGCGGGCTGGAGCTTATCGGAATTACTGCCGCAGAAGCGCAGGATCCGCAAAAAAGCATTCCGAAAGCGGTAAACCAGGTGGTGTACCGTATTCTGCTGTTTTACATCGGTTCTCTGGTGGTGCTGTTGGCGCTGTACCCGTGGGTGGAAGTGAAATCCAATAGCAGCCCGTTCGTGATGATTTTCCATAATCTTGACAGCAACGTGGTGGCTTCTGCGCTGAACTTTGTCATCCTGGTGGCTTCGCTGTCGGTGTATAACAGCGGCGTCTACTCTAACAGCCGTATGCTATTTGGTCTCTCGGTTCAGGGGAACGCGCCGAAGTTCTTAACCCGCGTCAGCCGTCGCGGCGTACCGGTGAACTCACTGATCCTTTCCGGTGCTATTACGTCGCTGGTGGTACTCATCAACTATGTGCTGCCGCAAAAGGCCTTTAGCCTACTGATGGCGCTGGTGGTGGCGACGCTGCTGCTGAACTGGATTATGATCTGCCTGGCACATCTGCGATTCCGCGCGGCGATGCGTCGTAAGGGACGTGACACGCAGTTTAAAGCGCTGCTATATCCGGCAGGGAACTACCTGTGTATTGCTTTCCTTGGCATGATTCTGGTGCTGATGTGTACGATGGATGAGATGCGCCTGTCAGCTATCCTGCTGCCAGTGTGGATCCTGTTCCTGTTTGTTGCCTTCAAACTACTGCGTCGTAAGTCCCGTTAAGTTTCTACCGATCTTGTTATTACCGATCCCATCGTCAGGATGGGATCGGATCCTCACTCAACGTTTATCGTGACCGTTCTCGCAATTTTGTTGCTGCTGACAAGATCTTTATTTTGTAATCGATTACTTTTCTATTGAATCTATTTTGTAATCGATTACTTTTTAAGGGTGGGGCAAAAAATGGTGTCAACAACCGAAAGTAGTGGAAAACAGAGCGTACAGTACCGGCTGCTGGTGCCCCGGCTGTCGCTAATGATGTTCTTACAGTTCTTTATCTGGGGAAGTTGGTCCGTCACGCTGGGGCTGGTGATGAGCCAGCACAACATGTCGCTGTTGATTGGCGATGCGTTTTCAGCCGGGCCCATTGCCTCTATTCTGTCGCCATTCGTCTTAGGGATGCTGGTAGACCGCTTTTTTGCCTCGCAAAAGGTGATGGCGGTGATGCACCTTGCTGGCGCGGCAATCCTGTGGTTTGTTCCGCAGGCATTGGTGGCGCAAAACGGTGCGCTGTTGATTGGTCTGCTGTTTGGTTACACGTTGTGCTACATGCCAACGCTGGCGCTTACCAACAACATTGCTTTCCATAGCCTGTCGGATAAGGACAAAACTTTCCCGGTGGTGCGGGTGTTTGGCACCATTGGCTGGATTGTCGCGGGGATCTTTATCGGTGTAACCGGAATATCGGACACCACCGGCATCTTTACGCTGGCGGCGATTATCTCTGTGATTCTGGCGCTCTACAGCCTGACGCTGCCCAACACGCCTGCACCGGCGAAAGGACTGCCGGTGAAAGTTCGTGATCTGTTTTGTGCGGATGCTTTTGCCTTACTCAAGGTCCGTCACTTTTTTGTCTTCTCGCTCTGCGCGACGCTTATCTCTGTACCGTTGGGAACCTATTACGCGTATACCGCGTCGTTTCTTGCTGATGCGGGCGTCGGCGACGTCAGTACGGCGATGTCGTTTGGTCAGATGTCTGAAATATTCTTCATGCTGGTGATCCCGTTCCTGTTCAGACGTTTGGGCGTGAAATACATGCTGTTAATCGGGATGTGCGCCTGGTTCGTGCGTTATGCCTTCTTTGCCCTCGGCATCAGCGAAGAGGGCCGATTCCTGCTGTATCTCGGCATTCTGCTGCACGGCGTGTGCTACGACTTCTTCTTCGTGGTCGGCTTTATTTACACCGATCGTATCGCCGGGGAAAAAGTAAAAGGTCAGGCGCAAAGCATGATCGTCATGTTTACCTATGGGATCGGTATGCTGCTGGGTTCGCAAATTTCAGGCGCACTTTACAACCGGCTGGTGGCGGGGCAAACCGTGCCTCAGGCGTGGACCACATTCTGGTGGATCCCGGCAGTAGCTGCCGCAGTGATTGCCGTGATTTTCCTTTTCTCTTTCAAGTATGACGACAAAGAGCAGGCGTAATTTTCAGGAGGGGTTATGAAAACCATCAAGGGACCTGGCATTTTTCTGGCGCAATTTATCGGGGATCGCTCGCCATTTAACACCCTGGAGGGCGTGGCAAAATGGGCGGCGGAGCTGGGCTATAAGGCATTACAAATCCCGTGTAATCACAAGTCGCTGTTTGATGTCGAACAAGCTGCTGTAAGTCAGGCCTATTGTGATGATATTCGCGGAATGCTGGCCGGGCATGGGTTAGTGATTAGCGAATTATCTACCCATCTTGAAGGTCAACTGGTTGCCGTCCATCCGGCTTATGATGACGCTTTTGACGGATTTGCTCCGCCGTCTGTACGCGCTAATCCGCAGGCCAGACAGGCGTGGGCCATCGAAACCTTACACCAGGCCGCTGCGGCTTCACAAAGACTGGGGCTGACGGCACATGCCACGTTTTCAGGTTCGCTCGCATGGCCTTTCTTTTACCCGTGGCCACCGCATAATCGTCAGCGCTTTGAAGAGGCTTTTCTGGAGCTGGCACGTCGCTGGAGACCGATTCTCGATCGCTTTGATCATCATGGGGTGGATGTTTGCTTTGAGATCCATCCCGGCGAAGATCTGCATGATGGCGTGACGTTCGAGCGTTTTCTGGCACTGGTTGATAATCATCCTCGCTGCAACATTCTCTATGACCCGAGCCATCTGTTATTGCAGCAGATGGATTACCTTGGGTTTATCGATGTCTACCACTCGCGTATTAAAGCTTTCCACGTCAAGGACGCTGAGTACCACGCCAGTAGCCGCAGCGGTGTCTATGGCGGTTATCAGCCGTGGCTCGATCGCGCCGGGCGTTTCCGTTCCCTGGGGGACGGGCAGGTTGATTTCAAAACGATTTTCAGCAAGCTCACACAATATGATTTCCCTGGCTGGGCGGTGCTGGAATGGGAGTGTTGCCTGAAAGACGCGCAAACCGGGGCGAGTGAAGGGAGCGATTTTATACGCCGCCATATTATTCCGGTTTCTGCACGCGCATTTGATGATTTCGCCGCTGGCGATGAGGTACGCAAATGATACAGGTTGGCATTATTGGCAGCGGATTTATTGGGCCTGCACATATTGAGGCATTGCGTCGACTCGGCGGTGTGAACGTGGTGGCGCTCTGTGATAGCTCGCTGGCGGTTGCCCAGGAACGCGCAGATGCTCTTCATATTCCTCATGCGTACGGCAGCGTTGAGGCGCTGCTGGCGCATCCCGGACTGCGGGTAGTGCATAACTGTACGCCGAATCATCTGCATGCCGACATCAATCGGCAGATTTTACGCGCGGGCCTGCACGTGTTTTCAGAAAAGCCGCTGTGTATGACGCCGGATGAGGCTCGTGAACTGGAAACGCTGGCACAGCAGGCGGGAGTGGTGCACGGCGTGAGCTTTGTCTATCGCCAGTTTGCAATGGTGCAGCAGGCGGCCAGTATGGTCAGAAGCGGCAGCGTGGGCCGTCTGTTTGCCGTTCAGGGGAGCTATTTGCAGGACTGGATGCTGCTGGAGACTGACTACAACTGGCGGGTCGATGCCGCACAGGGTGGGGATTCGCGGGCGGTAGCGGATATCGGTTCGCACTGGTGTGATACGGTGCAATTCGTGACTGGAAAACGTATTGTCGAGGTGATGGCCGATTTGGCTATCGTCTGGCCGGTACGTAAAGCCAGCATTGCCAGTAACGCTACGTTTGGCCAGCAAACGGCTGATGTGCAATTTGAGGATAAAGCGGTTACGACGGAAGATCGTGGATCGGTGCTAGTACGTTTTGATGATGGCAGCAAAGGCTGCTTTAGCGTTTCGCAGGTGAGTGCAGGGCGCAAGAATCACCTGAGCTTTGAAATTAACGGTAGCCACTGTTCACTGCACTGGGATCAGGAAACGCCGCAACAGCTTTGGGTCGGGCACCGTCAGCAGGCGAACCAGATCCTGACGGACGACCCTGGATTGATGAATGCTGATGTAGCTGCCAGTGCGCACTTTCCGGGCGGGCATATTGAGGGCTGGCCGGATGCGTTCAAGAATATGTTGCAGCAGTTTTATCAGGCTGTGTTGGCAGGCAAAATGCCCGCGACGGCAGAGCGTCGATTTGCGTCTTTTTCTGATGGTGCGGATGTGATGTATATCATTGATGCAATTATAAAAAGCCATCAGCAGCAGCGTTGGATATCAGTACAGCGCTAAACACGCATCCGGTTCGCCAGTCGGCGATTTTATGGTAGCCTCAACGCAAAGCGTAAACCGCAGGATGTGTCGTCGTTATGTCTATTCAAAAAATCGCCCAGCTTGCCGGTGTGTCGGTGGCGACGGTATCGCGTGTGCTGAATCACAGTGATACCGTCAAAGCCAAAAATCGCGAGCGTGTGCTACAGGCTATTAAAGAAAGCAATTATCAGCCCAACCTGCTGGCGCGTCAGCTGCGTACGGCACGTAGTTCGATGATTTTGGTGATGGTTTCCAACATTGCTAACCCTTTTTGTGCAGAGGTTGTTAAAGGCATTGAAGAGGAGGCGGAGAAGAATGGCTATCGCATTTTGCTGTGTAATTCCGGCTCGGATACAGCCCGCTCAAAATCGGCGTTGAAGCTCCTGTCGGGGAAAATCGTCGATGGCATTATCACCATGGATGCATTCTCAAAATTACCGGAACTGACTACGCTGATTGGCGATGCGCCCTGGGTTCAGTGCGCGGAATATGCTGACAAAGGCGCGGTTTCCTGCGTGGGGATTAACGATGTTGACGCCGCACAGTCGGTGATATCTCACCTGGTGGATAAGGGCTACCGACGAATTGCCTTAATCAATCATGACCTGAGTTATAAATATGCTCGTTTGCGCGAACGCGGCTATAAAGCGGCGCTGCATGCATTGTCGCTTGAATATCAGGCTGTGGAATATGCCAGTGAATTAAGTTCCAGTGCAGGAATTGCGGCGATGAAAACACTACTTGCCGCAGAGGTGAAACCCGACGCGGTGTTTGCCGTATCGGACACGCTAGCCGCTGGTGCGATGCGCGCTATTTTCGATGCCGGATTACAGATCCCGCAGGATATCGCCGTTGTTGGTTTCGACGGTACGGAACTGGCAGAAATGGTTTCTCCACAGCTTTCGACTATTGAGCAGCCCTCACGGGATATAGGCCGCAAAGCGGTAGGATTGTTGCTGAATAAAATAGAAAATCCTGATGCGCAGACGGAAAGGGTGATGATGGACTGGCGCTATATTTCACGCGCCAGTACCTGAGCTTTATCGCAGAAACGCGCCAGACAGCGCACGAATATCGTTTCCGGTAGGCGACTGATGAATGCGCAAGCCAAACTCTTCGACTACGGCAAATATATGGTCGAAGATATCAGCCTGAATACTTTCATATTCCAGCCAGACCACCGTATTGGTAAAGGCATAAATTTCAATCGGTAAACCATGATCGTCTGGCGCAAGCTGGCGCACCATTAATGTCATATCTTTGCGAATACGCGGATGATGACGCAAATACTCGTTCAGATAAGCGCGAAAGGTGCCAATATTGGTCATCTGGCGGTGATTCAATACCGATTCAGGCGCATCTAACTGCTGATTCCACTCGCTGATTTCCTGGTGACGTGTGGTTAAATACGGTTTCAGCAGGTGGGCTTTATGCAACCGCTGACGCTCATCCTCATCAAGAAAATGGATACTGGTGGCATCAATGCTGATGCTGCGTTTAATTCTCCGACCGCCTGAAGCAGACATTCCGCTCCAGTTTTTAAAAGAGTCTGATACCAGTGACCAGGTTGGGATCGTGGTGATGGTGTTATCCCAGTTGCGCACTTTGACGGTGGTTAAGCCAATATCGATAACAGCACCGTCTGCGCCGTATTTCGGCATTTCCAGCCAGTCGCCAAGCTTTAACATATCGTTGGCGGAGAGCTGTATTCCGGCCACCAGTCCGAGAATTGGATCTTTAAATACCAGCATTAACACGGCGGCCATTGCACCCAAACCGCTTATCAGTATTGCCGGTGACTGGCCAATCAGCAGGGAAATCATCAATATTCCGACGAGGATTGCGCTGATTAGCTTGATGCCCTGGAATATGCCTTTTAGCGGCAGTTGCGACGCAGCAGGGAGTTTTTGTGACAGATTGAGAATAACGTCCAGCAGAGAAAACAGTGACAGCAGGGCGTACATCATGATCCACAGCTGTGCGCAGGTTACTAATATTTCTGCGGCTTCGCTGCCTTTCTGTAGCCAGAGTGCGGCCTGTATATTGACAATGATACCCTGCAGGGTGAATGCCAGCCGGTGAAATAACTTGTTCTGCGTGATGATTTGTAGCCACAGGCGGGAGCTGGCGTTGGCGCGCTTTTCAAATGCGCGTAGTACCACCCAGTGCAAAATAACGTGAACAATAATGGCGGTGATAAAAATAATGCCAAAAATCATCACCAGCGAGGTGGTGTGATTTATTTCAATGCCGAGTTCTTCTACCTGAGATATCAATTCCTGCATAATGTCTCCTTAATAAACAGCGGTCTATGATGACCGCTGTGCGGAGCTTATGCAAATGCGGAGGATTAGACTTCCGTCAGCGTCGTTTCCAGCGGCAGACGAGATTTCGGCAGCGCGGCGTTGAAATCTTCTACGCTGTGATGACCCACAGGAACCACCACTACGCTGGTGAAACCTTTTTCTTTCAGGCCAAATTCTGCATCCATGACCGCTGAATCAAAGCCTTCGATCGGCACAGCATCCAGACCCATCGCCGCAACGCCCAGCAGGAAGTTACCGACGTTCAGGTACACCTGTTTTGCCATCCAGTGGTTGTCATCTTTCAGTTCTTTGCGATGCATGTCGGCAAAGAAAGTGCGGCCTTTGTGGTTTGCGGCTTTCGCTTCAGGCGTGGCGAAACGACCATCGCTTTCTTCTTGATCCACCACGCGTTCCAGCCACGCATCGTCCATCGCCGTTTTGGCGCAGAACACCACGACGTGGGAAGCATCCAGCATTTTACGTTCGTTGAATACAAAGCCGCCGGCTGCGGATTTAGCCACACGCGCCTTACCTTCGTCAGTGCTGGCGACAATAAAGTGCCATGGCTGAGAGTTGGTGCTGGACGGGCTAAACTGCAGCAGCGTTTTTAATTTTTCGGCCTGCTCAGCGGTCAGTTTTTTATTCGGATCGAATGCCTTAGTGGAGTAACGTTTTAAGGCGACAGAAACAATATCCATAACTACTCCTGGTGATTTTCCATACCCTGCGGGTGCGTTTTGTTTCAGCAGGGTACAGGGTTAGCAGGAAAAAGATAAGACAGGAAAATGCAAAAACACTTATCGGGGTTAGCGATAAATCAACCTGGACGCAGGCGTTTTTGATCCCGCTTCGGCAAGCCGTCGACGACGCGGTGCCAGGAATCATTCACCAGCTCTGCCAGTAATGACTCGGTAATATCGTCACCAGGATAGACCGAGATCCAGTGCTTTTTATTCATGTGATAGCCGGGCTTAATGCTGGGATAGATCTGCTGGTTTAACAGTGATTTTTGCGGATCGGATTTCAGGTTAATAAGCGGCCGTCCGCGAAGCTCCGTGACCAGCATAAAAATTTTACCGCCAACCTTGAAGACATCGTATTCCGGGCCAAATGGCCAGCAGTGTTCGGTAAAAGGCAGTTCAAGCGCAAGGCGTTTCGCACAGGCAGGTAGGGTCTGGCCGTCCATTATTGTTCCTCGCGGGTCAGTGCTCGCCACATGGCTTCAAATCCCATCGAAATATAGTCATTTGCGCGGGCAGCGTCGCGGGCGGCGAACTCCATGGTGGTTTCTGCCAGAGAAAGAAACAGCGCGTCGCCAAAGGCGCGATATTCGTCAGACATAAACTCGGGTCGTACGGAACGATGACAAAGATCGCGCAGTTCCGGGAACATATCGTCAGCCTGTTGTTCGGTTTCTTTACTTATTTTCTCGCTGACCGCCAACTGACGAATCGTGCGATGCCCGCAGGTGTGGTTCAGGCCCCAGCTAATGTAGCTGTTCCAGATGTAGTGAGTCATGGATTTGGCATCGGTCACTGAACGATCCAGATTTGCCATCATCGACTGACAAAGGTCTTGCTTTAAAAAGAGGTAAAGCTCGTTGATCAAATCATCTTTGGTTGCGAAATAGCGAAACAACGTTCCCTCCGCAACCCCTGCATTGCGGGCTATCACGGCGGTAGACGCCGCAATACCTGATTGTGCAAATGCTGTGGTTGCAGCTTCCAGTAATGCCAGTTTTTTGTCTTCACTCTTCGGACGAGCCACTACACTTTACCCTTAAGTCTGTAAAAAACATGATTGAATCACGGCGATTGCTGCGCCGCAACGGCGAATGTCAAAGATTGAAAATCATCTTGACGGAGAACTTTCGATTTCTATAATGAGTGCTTACTCACTCATAATCAAGAGTCAGTCGCGCAAACCAGCGGAAAGGGGGCGCGTTTAAGGTCAGGATATGAAGCGTCTCACAGTTTGTGTGGTTGTTATTATGCTTATTGCCGCAGCTGCAAGTTTACCGTTTGTACTCAATGCCGGGTTTGGTCAGGCACCGCAAGGGGCACAGCTGAGTCAGGTTGAACAGTCACCGCACTATCGTGATGGACAGTTTCATAACCAGGTGCCGACACCGGGCTATACCGGCAACAAAGGTATGCTGGCGGCCTGGTGGGAGTTTCTGGTCGCTAAGCGTGAAAATGCACGTCCAGCGCAGCCGTTACCTATGGTCGCGACCGATCTCGCCGGGCTTTCGCCGCAGCAGGATACCCTGGTCTGGCTGGGCCACTCTTCGTGGTATTTACAGCTGGCGGGTCAACGTATCCTGATTGATCCGGTGTTCAGCAATTATGCCGCACCGTTCTCGTTCCTGAACAAGGCCTTTGCCGGTGATTATCCATGGACTGCGCAGACGATGCCGGAGATTGATTTGCTCATCATCTCCCACGATCACTATGACCATCTGGATCTCGCCACTATCAAGGCGTTAATGCCGAAAATTAAGCGGGTGATTACACCGCTTGGCGTCGGGTCGCATCTGCGTTACTGGGGAATGCGCAGCGAGATAATCGAAGAACGGGACTGGAATCAGTCCGTCAGAGTGACGGATTCGCTGATCGTTCATGTGCTGCCTGCTCGTCATTTCTCGGGACGCGGTATCAAACGCAACCAAACGCTATGGGCGAGCTTCATGTTCGAAACGCCGGAGCAGAACGTTTATTACAGCGGCGATTCCGGCTATGGACCGCATTTTAAAGCCATCGGCGAGCAGTTTGGCTCTGTCGATTTGGCGATTATGGAGAACGGTCAGTATGACCAGGACTGGAAGTTTATTCACATGATGCCGGAAGAGACGGCGCAGGCTGCGGCAGATCTACATGCGAAGGCTGTGTTGCCAGGGCATGCCGGCCGTTTCGTTCTGGCGAAACATACCTGGGATGATCCATACAAACGACTGGCGCTTGCCAGCCGTCATCAGGATTACCGACTGCTGACGCCAATGCTGGGTGAACCGGTAATACTGTCCGAACCGGACCAACCGTTTACGGCCTGGTGGCAACAGGTGACTCAATGAATACAGGGGAGAGCATGATGACGATTTCTGCTCAGGTAATTGATACGATTGTTGAATGGATTGATGATAATTTGAATCAGCCATTGCGCATTGATGATATTGCACGCCATGCGGGATATTCCAAATGGCACCTGCAGCGTCTTTTTATGCAGTACAAAGGCGAAAGTCTTGGGCGTTACATCCGCGAGCGCAAGCTGCTGCTGGCGGCGCGCGATCTACGCGATACCGACCAGAAAGTGTACGACATCTGTTTGAAATACGGATTCGATTCGCAGCAGACCTTTACGCGTATTTTCACCCGTACGTTCAGCCAGCCACCGGGCGCTTATCGCAAAGAAAATCATAGCCGAACGCATTAACAGCATAGGGTTCTCGCGGGCGCTAATCCGCCAGCGAGAACCAGCGCCGCCAGATGAAGCGCAGCACCAAATATTCAATCACGCCCAGCAGTAAAAACCACAGGCAAAACAGCAAAGTATAAAACTGATTGAGATCCATCAGATGAAAAATGGCGACGAGTTTTTGCGCCAGCACCAGGCCAAGCGAGGGGGCGGGCAGCAGCAGGCAAGACAAAAAAGCCAGTAGCAGGATCCCTGCGACAGTCATCAGTGATTCAAGTGGGTGTTTCATGACATTGTTAAACTTGAGTTAAAAAGCTATTGTCCGGGATCTCAGCGGGCAACGCAAATACCCACGCTTACAACCCCGCCCAAATCTCACAATGTTTTTTCACCAGGCCACTCAGTGACCCGCCTTCGGCGACAAAGTCACGCATGTTTTGTGCTTCATCATGACCATTTTTAACCTGCAGATGTATAGCTTCAATCGCGCTGGTTGCGCCCACTTTACCCGCAGAGGTAGCGATATTCTCCAGTAATCGCAATGTGTCTTCTGACAGGCGGCAGCCGTCGCCGGTATTGACGTCGGTGACGATTCCCGCCATACCAAAGCGACAGGCCTGAAAACGATTGAATTTATACAACAGGTAATCACGCTCCTGGTGCTTGAACGGACGTTTGGTGAGTAACCAGTGGGCGGTAGCCTGAATAAGTCCTGCCATATTGACCGCATGATCAAGGGTCAGCGGCGTATCCATTACCCGAACCTCTACCGTGCCAAAGTGCGGGCTGGGGCGGATATCCCAGTGTAAATCTTTAATGCTATCAATCATGCTGGTGTAAGCCAGTCGACGGAATAGCCCCTCGAATTCCTGCCAGTTATTCACCCATGGCATCGGGCCATTATCGGGAAATCCGGAGAAAATATTCAGGCGCGCGCAGGCAAACCGCGTGTCGGACGTCTGCATATAAGGTGAAGCGGCAGAGAGCGCAATAAAATGGGGAACAAATCGCGACAGGCCGTGTAGCAGGTAAATGGCATCATCGCCGTTTGCGCAGCCGATATGCACATGTTGGCCGAATACCGTCGCTTGCTGGATAAGATAGCCAAAATTTTCCAGGTTGCGCCGATAGCGTTCGTCATCGCAGACTTCCTGACGTTGCCATTTTTGAAATGGATGTGTGCCACCGCCACAAATGGCGAGGTGATGCTCTGCAGCAACTCGCATAATTATCTGCTGCATAGCGGACAATTCAGCATCAGCATGGTCGATATTTCGGCAAACTCCGGTCGCCATCTCCAGCATACTTTCGGTGATATCGTGCTTCACTTCTCCGGCGGAGAGCTGCGGTGTGACGGCATCAATCAGCCGGGAGGAGTCCTGACTCAGGTCGTAACCTGGCGGATTGACCACCTGCATTTCCAGTTCAATGCCTAACGTAAAAGGGTCGGAAACATGAAAATCGGGTAGTGGCATAAGGCTCTCTTCCGCGTTGATTTTTAATCAGTATAGAAGGACTGCTGATTTTCTGTTCGTCGTCAAAATCACCCTTGCGACGCTTTGAAGGTGTAATGGCCGGTGTTATAACTATTTTTTACTTCGCTACTGGGGTTGAATCGTGCCGGAAATAAATCTTTATGGGCAGACCGTCGGCGATGTCGTGCCGGACTGGAATGGCGCTGCCGTACTGCCACGGGAAACGCTGATAGGGCAATAT
Source organism: Citrobacter sp. Cpo030 (assembly GCF_030333005.1). NCBI lineage: Bacteria > Pseudomonadati > Pseudomonadota > Gammaproteobacteria > Enterobacterales > Enterobacteriaceae > Citrobacter > Citrobacter sp. Cpo030. The sequence continues at coordinate 60,990 of NZ_JAOWGT010000041.1, forward strand.
TGTCGACTGGTTCCCCTGGATGCCGACAGCCATGCTGCCGATCTGTTTGATGCCTACGCGCAGGCGCTGGACGATCGCGACTGGACCTGGCTTGCAAGCTCTCGCCCCACAAGCGTTGAGGCCGCAGCTTGCTGGGTGCAGGGGAAAGTTACTGATGCATCTCTGGTTCCCTATGCCGTCATTGAACAGCGTTCAGGACGAGCTGTCGGACTGGTGTGCTTTATGGCGATTGAACGAGAGCACGGTTCGGTCGAAATTGGTCATGTGACCTGGTCACCGCGTATGAAAAATACGGTTCTCGGCACCGAAAGCATCTGGCTGCTGTTACGCCAGGCATTTGCGTTGGGCTATCGTCGCGTGGAGTGGAAATGCGATTCTCTGAACACCGCTTCTCGACGGGCAGCGGAACGCCTTGGGTTTATCTTCGAAGGTCGCTTTCGCCAGAAGATTGTGCGCAAGGGGCGTAATCGCGACAGCGACTGGTTATCAATGATTGATAGCGAATGGCCCCAGTGTGATGCCGTTTTACAGCGCTGGCTGGCCGCGGAGAACTTTGATGAACACGGGCGGCAACGAAAAACGCTGGCTGCCTGTAGCCGCGAATAAATTAACGCCCGCAGCTAACAATGGCTGCGGGCGTATTGCTGTTTACCAACAGATAAATCCGCCATCTACAACCAGGTCTACACCGGTGCAAAATGAAGCGGCATCGCTGGCCAGAAAGAGTGCCGGGCCCGCCATCTCTTCCACTTTTGCCATGCGCTGAATTGGCGTCTGGCTTTCAAACTCCCGCGTCTGATGAACCATTTCCGGTCGAGTATTCATCGGCGTGGCGGTATATCCCGGGCTGATGGAGTTCACGCGTATTCCTTTTCCAATCCACTCCATCGCCAGGCTTTTCGACAGATGAATCACCCCCGCCTTAGCGCTATTGTAATGGGCTTGTTCAAGGCCTCGGTTAACAATAATCCCGGACATGGATGCGATGTTAATAATCGAGCCACCACCGGATTCCAGCATCAGCTCGGCTTCGGCTTTACAGGAATTCCACACGCCAGTGAGGTTAATGTCGATAACGCGCTGCCACTGCTCGCTTTCCATTTCCAGCGCAGGGTTGGCGTTGGCAATGCCTGCGGCATTGACCGCAATATCCAGACGACCAAAGCGTTCCTTCGCCAGGGCTACCGCGGCGCGAAGGTCGCTAAGCTGGCGGACATCGCCCGTATAGAGCGCAGCCTGGGCGCCAATAGCGGTGATAGCATCAACGGTCGCGTTCAGCCCGCCGTCTTCGCGCAAATCAAAACAGATCACGTGCGCGCCCGCGCTGGCAAGTGCGCAGGCGATAGTCTGACCGATGCCGCTACCTGCGCCAGTAACGAAAGCGACGCGCCCCTCAAGATTAAACAGTTGTTGAGCAAAATCTTTTGTAATCATAGTGATGACTCTCTTAACAGATACCCTGGTGGGCATTAAGACATAATCAGGCCGCCATCGATGTTGATGGTTTGTCCGGTGAGATAACGCGCATCGTCAGAGGCGAGAAAAGCGACCAGTCCGGCGACATCCTCAGGTTTGCCCGCGCGTTTCATGGGGATGCCTTTAACCCATTCCGCCATCAGTTCACCTTTGCCATAGCGTTTTTCATCTGTGCTGAGAATTTCGCCCCAGACACGATCGTTGTAATCCCACATTTCGCTTTCGATTATCCCTGGGCAAAAGGCGTTGACGGTGATATTCCACGGTGCCAACTCATGCGCCAGGCTTTGCGTAATACCAATTACGCCCATCTTGCTGGCGGCGTAGTGTGGGGTATAGATGAAACCCTGGCGTCCCTGACCGGAAGAGGTATTAATCAGACAGCCCTGGTTTTGCTTAACCATATATTTTGCTGCTTCCCGACAGCAGAGCCATACGCCAGTGGTATTTACGGCGAGGACTTTTTCGAAATCGGCTTTCGGCATGCGGTCGAAATAGTCGATGGTGATAACACCCGCGTTTTGAATCGAGACATCAATGGTGCCGAAGCGCGCTGCGGCCTGCTCGTACAGAGATTGCACCTGCGCCTCATTGGTGACATCCACCTGCAAAGATAAAATATCTGCCTGATAGCGCTGACGAAGCTGTTCCGCTGTTTCGTGGACGCGCTCTGCATTAGATACCATCACCAGGTTTGCGCCGTCGCGGGCAAAACGTTCGGCGATACCTGCGCCAATCCCTCGACAAGCACCAGTGATGACAATTGTCTTACCATGAAAATCACGTTGCATATTTTTATCCCCTGTATAGGCCGGGCAAAAGATGCCCGGCGGAATGTTGCTGCTTAACTGGATACGGTATTTACTGAAGGTGCTGCCGCCAGCTTTTCTTCATGGCGACGCATCAGAATGACTTTGTTCTGCAGCTTTTGCTGGAACTGATCGACAACAACGGCGGTGACGATAACCACACCTTTGATGACCATCTGCCAGAAGTCGCTGACGCCCATCATCACCATGCCATCGGCGAGGAAGACAATTACGAAGGCACCGATAATGGAGCCGGAGACGCGTCCGCGTCCTCCCGCGAGCGCAGTTCCGCCCAGCACAGTTGCGCCAATGGCATCCATCTCAAACATGTTACCGGTCATCGGATGTGCGGTTTGCAGTTGTGAAGCCACAATCAGCCCAACAAAAGCGGCACACAGGCCGGAAAAGGCGTACACAAAGATCTTCGCTTTTACGATAGGGACACCCGCCAGACGTGCGGCGGACTCGTTCCCTCCAATCGCGTAGATATAGCGGCCAAGTGGGGTTTTGGTGGTTACCCAGTAGCCCAGCAGCAGGAAGGCAATCATCAGCCAGATAGGGAGATAAATCCCCAACAAAGTACCTGAACCCAGCGTGGCAAAACCGGTATTGCCCAGCGCGTCCATGCCGTTAAGATTTGGGTAAGTGCTGCCGTCGTTAAACAGAAGAGCAGATCCTCTGGCAACGTACATCATGCCGAGCGTACAGATAAACGGCGCAACGCCGAAACGCGTGATGACGGCACCGTTGACAAAACCAACGACAACGCCGAAGAGGGCAACACAGATTATGACCTCTGGTACGTTGAAGAAGATGATGTTGCCACCCCAGATGGGCAGACCGTTGGTAAGCAAGGCGCCTGCAACCATGCCGCAAATACCCGCTACCGCCCCGACGGACAGATCGATACCGCCAGTGAGTATCACCAGCGTCATACCAATTGCCAGTAAGCCCGTGATGGCGACGTGCTGGGTCATGATCAACAGGTTAGAGGTGGTCAGGAAATTAGGTACCATCACGCTAAAGAATGCGATAACCAGCAGCAGTGCGATAAACGTTCTGGCCTTCAGGAGGTACATATAAATCATATATTTCTGGTTCATGATGGATTCCAGCCTGATTAATCTTGAGGTGTAGAAGCCGCGATTAATGTCTCGCGGGTAACCGCATGACGGGGGACATCAGCGGTGATTCGGCCATCGGCCATCACCAGAATGCGGTCCGCCAGCGCCATCACTTCGTCCAGCTCTGATGAAGAGAACATCACCGCCAGCCCTTGCTGCGCCATTTTGCCAATAAGGTGATACACGTCGGTTTTCGCACCCACATCAATGCCTCGGGTGGGCTCATCAAGGAAAACCACCTGCGGTTGCGTCATCAATGCCTTACCCAGCACCACTTTTTGCTGATTACCGCCGCTTAATGAGGTGATAGGCAGTTCGGGATCGCTCACTTTGATAGCCAGCTGCTGGATCATTGCCTTCACACTGGTCTGCTCTTTGTGCGGATTCAGCCATTTCCAGGCACGGCGAAAGCCTTGCAGGCTGAAGTCAGACAGCGTCATGTTGGACTGAATCGACATCATCTGAACAACGCCTTCGCCCTGTCTGTCTTCAGGCACCAACGCCAGCCCCTTTTTAAGACGTGACTGAAAATGGGCTTTATCAATGCATTCGCCGTTAAGCTGCACGCTCCCACTCTGGCAGGGCATAAGTCCCACCAGACCTTTGAACAGTTCCGTGCGTCCAGCGCCCAGCAGACCATAGATTCCGATGACTTCGCCTTTACTGAGGCTAAACGTCACGTCATTAAGCTTATAGCCGCCGCTCGGATGAAGGGCTGTGAGACCCTGTACGGATAGAACCGTTTCACCTTTTGGTGCGGGTTGATAATCAAAATGTTTTTTCTTGTCACCCACCATTTGTTCAATGATCCACGGAATACTGGCATCATTGACTGGGCGTTCGTTGATAAAACGACCGTCGCGGAAAATCGTGATGTAATCACCAATTTCCATCAACTCTTCCAGACGGTGGGATATATAGATGATGGTGACGCCGCGTCGTTTGAGTTGCTCAATGACGTTAAACAACACTTTCACCTCAGACTGGCTGAGTGCGGAGGTCGGTTCATCCATGATTAAAACGCGGGTATCTTTGGAGAGCGCACGAGCAATTTCGACCAGTTGCTGATGACCGATCCCTAGTTCCTCCAGAGGTGTATACGGATCAACATCCAGCTCGAGTCTTTCCAGTAAGGATTTTGCTAGTGCGTATTGGTATTTTTCGTTGATTTTCCCTTTTTGAAAGAACTCGTTAGCCATGAAAATATTATCCATGACATTCATGTTTGGGAATAAATTCAACTCCTGAAAAATAATGCTGATACCCAGTTTTTCGGCCTGATGGGTCGAATTTAATGTGACGGGTATGCCATCCATAATAATTTGTCCAGAAGAGGGACTTTCGACACCAGCAAGCATTTTCATCATGGTGGACTTACCCGCACCATTTTCTCCGATCAGCACGTTTACTTTATTCCGATATACCCGGTAGTTGACGCTATCTAATGCCACTACCCCAGGGTAAACACGCGATAAATCGTGTGTTTCGATAATAACTTCAGATTCGACGGAATGAGGAGTGACGATATCTTGCTGCTGCATGTTATTGTCCTCCTACAGATTCAATTTTCGCTGGTGTAATAACCGGGATGGATTTTGGTATCTCCCACTCAGAAAAAACACCATAAACGTGTACTGATTCTCCGGTTTTAAGCTGCGCAGATTGGATCATCTTTATTGCTTGTTCGTTAATTCCTCGACCATATTCACCAAATAATACCTGGTCATTGAAATCACTATAACTTGTGCCTTTAAAGGCATCGCGTAATTGTGTGCCGCGCAGCGTCGGACCAATCTGCACAATAATGCTGTTGCCGTTTTTATCGGCGATAGTCATTTTTCCACTACGAGAGGCGGTATCAAGATTGCTAATTTTTCCCTCTACTTGTACGTAAAAGATGCAGGGATTCTCTTCCTGAGAACGGTAGCCGAGATTTTTACAGGCGCTATCAAAATCTTTTTCAGCATGCAAGGCCATTAATAAATCGGCCACCGGACGAGCCTGCCCGACAATTTGCGGAACAATTTTGTTTTGCCACGTTTGATCAATATTAGCCATGTGTGGATTCGGTGGCGACTTGAGGTCCGCAAGTTCCTGCTGCGAGACGATGCGGCATCCGCCCACGGTCAACAAGGCCAGCGCAAGCCAGGCTTTTTTAGACATAATGTTCTCCTCTGCGCCTCCTGAGAGGCGCAACAACCCGGGATCAGGACTTGATATTGAAATCCTGCACTTTATCTGCGTTTTCTTTAGTGATAAGAATTCCGCGGAACATGACGCGTTGCTTTTCGGGTTTTATGCCTTTTTGCAGGTAGTTATCCAGATCGGTAACCCCTTGTGCTGCGATAGCCTGAGCCTGGAGCATGACGGTTGCCTGTAGAGTGCCTGCTTTCACCGCATCACGTTCGTCGTTGCTGCCGTCGATACCGACCACTACCACGTCGCTGCGGTTCGCCGCTTTTAATGCAGCAATAGCGCCCAGTGCAACAGGACCGTTACCGCAGATGATACCTTTCACGTCCGGGTGGGCCTGTAGGATGCTGTCCATAATACGTTTACCGTCGATAAGCGTACCTTTGGCATCCTGTCTGGCGACACTAACCATATCCGGGAACTGATCAATAACCTGGTGGAAGGATTTGGAGCGCGTAACACAATTATTATCCGCAAGGTTACACGTCAGTTCAGCATATTTACCTTTTTCGCCCATCTTCTCGACGAAAATATTTGCAACTTCGGAACCCGCCTGGAAGTTATTGTGGGTAATTTGCACCAGTGCAACATCATCAACGGGAATTTCACGGTTGATTAATATGACGGGAATTCCAGCTTTTTTCGCTTTTTCAATTGCCGCGACGCTGGCCGTTGAATCTGCATTATCCAGAACGATACCCTGGACTTTTTTGCCGATTGCCGTATCAATCAATTCATTCTGTTTTTTCACATCTTCACTGTGCGACAAAATTGTGGTTTTGTAGCCCAGTTCCTTGGCTTTTTCACTGGCACCTTTTGCTTCTGAGGCGTAATACGGGTTATCCAGTGAATTCACCATAATCATGATTGTCCCTTTTTCCGCTGCATGAGCAGTAAAAGACAAAGCAGTCAGGGTTGCAGCAGTTAACAGCGTTAAACGTAATTTCATGACAATGTTCTCTCTGTGTTGTTATTGTCGGGTACGGTGAAACAACGTAAAGCTTGAATTTCTTATGGTCCGGTGTCCTCCTGTATATGTGGTAAATAACGTCGCGCGTTTTCCCAGGTGAGGCATCAGGCGGACGGGGCCGGTTTCCATAATGTTCTGTTTACCGCATGGCGCCATTCCTGCCATCTTTTTTGCAACCGATGGTGGCGATCCATGTCGGGTTGAAATGTGCTATGTACGGTTAAAAAAGCTTTTAAATCAGTCAGTGAGCCAGGGTAAAGCGCTTTACGCGCCAGTAATGCCGCGCCAATGGCGGAAAGTTCTGGCACATCGCTACGCATAACCGGATAACCAAGCAAGTCTGCCTGATATTGCATTAGCCAGTCGTTTTTGGTGGGGCCACCGTCAACCATTAATGCAGTTAACTTGAAATCATCGTGCTGCTGCATGGCAACTACAACATCGGCGATTTGATAGGTAATCGACTCAAGTGCGGCACGAATGAGATGTGCTCGTTTAACTCCCCGACTGAGTCCGCAGATGACTCCACGGGCACTGTCATCCCACCACGGTGCGCCAAGCCCGGTCAGTGCTGGCACAAAATAAACGCCGAGGGTCGAATCAACGGAGGCGGGAAGGGTGTTGAGTTCGTAGGCCAGTTCGGCATCCGAAAGTTCGCTCAGACCAGTACTGTCCGCCATCCATGCCACCGCATCACCCGTGTGCGGGATATTGCCTTCCAGACCGTATATGATGCTATTTCCATCGTGCCAGGCGATGGTTGTAGCCAGTGCGTCAATATCGCATTGGGCTGATTTGACCGGCGCCATCACCGATGAACCGGTACCGTAAGTTGCTTTAACGCATCCCATTTCGCCAAGAGCATGGCCAAACAGAGCGGCATGTGAGTCACCTACCATCGACATCACAGGAATGCCGTCTGGGATGCCATTGAGTCCACGAGTATGACCAAATAATCCACTGGAGGGTTTTATTTCCGGTAAGGCGGCGCGCGGAATGTGGAAGAGTGCCAGCATGGCTTCATCCCACTCTCCAGAGTGCAGGTTTAGCAACTGTGTGCGGGCGGCGTTGGAATAGTCACAGCAGAAGGCTTCACCAGCGGTTAAATTCCATAGCAACCAACTGTCGATCGTTCCCAGGCAAATTTGTCCCTGCGCAGCCAGCTTTGGGCCATCGGTCACGGATTCCAGTAGCCAGCGCATTTTTGATGCGGAGAAAAGTGGTGCGATTGGCAGACCAGTGGTTGATTTTATTAGTTGTTCTTTATTTTCATGCCGCAGTTCCTCGCAGTAAGCCGCACTGCGCGTACATTGCCAGGTGATTGCGGAATTTAGCGGTCTGCCAGTCTGGCGATACCAGCCTATGGCGGTTTCACGCTGATTACTGATAGCCAGTGCTGCGACGTTTTCAGCACCAACATGATTCACAGCTTTGGCAATGACATCAATAGAAGCATCAATCAACACCTCGCCAGATTGTTCAACCCAGCCATCCCGAGGGGTCTGAATCGCCAGTGGCTGAGAAAACTTTGCCACCACATTGCCCTGTGCATCAAGTGCAACCGCTTTGGCGTTAGTTGTGCCTTCATCCAGCGCAATGATGAACTCTTTCTTCGCTGCACACATAGATTATCTCCTGAGTCACATTGCGTCCCGGTTTGGAGGATAAAGCCCCTCATTGTCGCGTCATTACTACATCAGGCCTGGCTGTGACATCGCTTTTTAATTATTGAATATATATTCGGTAGTGATTATTTATTTAATACCTTAGCCACAATCTTTCCGTTGGGCTACAGAAAAAATCATCAATTGTGCTGAGAATCACACTTACACAGACGGGACAATAACAGAAAGAAGAGTAAATTAAGGCGAGGTGAAACCTTTCAGTCTATTGAAATATATGGATTTTAGTCACAGCCTTTGCTTTTTATCTTTCGTGCAAAGGCTATCAGCGAATTGAGGATCAGGAGGTGACCAGCATGCGGGCCGTAGGATAGTCGGTAATGAGCACGTCGATATAACCTCCGTTCAACGCCCCTTTAATTGCCGCGACTTTGTCTGTACCGCCAGCAAGCGCCACGACATTCGGGCATTTTTTTACCTTGTCCAGGGCCATGCCAATCACTGGATCTTCGTCATCTTGCAATACCGGCTGGCCCTTGTTGTCGTAGTAATGCAGGCAAATGTCTCCGACCGCGCCGCGATCTGCCAGTACCTGCAACATATCTTCGTGGTAGTAGTTGCCTGATGTTTTCAGCAATTGGGACGGTTCGAGGATCCCGACGCCAACAATGGCGATGTCTACATTATCAAAGCGTGAAATCACATCGGCGACATCTTTGCTGGCAACGAGACGGTTTTTCTCTTCAACCGAGCCTTCGATACTCTGCGAAGGAAGCAGCCAGGCTTCACAATTCAGATGTTGTGCCAGCGTCTGCGTCAGAATTGTGGCCTGTACGTTGCCGTTGGGACCCACGCCGCCCAACAATTGAATTACGCCGCCGGCCTTCAGGTTCTGCGTATGGACTTCATCCACCATCGCTCGGATAGTCGAACTCCATGAGGAAACGCCCACCAGATCTTTGGGGCGCAGCCTGGTTTCCAGATAGTGGGCTGCGGCAGAACCAATGGCGCGTTTGATGGTGTGGTCGCTGGCATCCTCTTCGGTATCAACCACAATGGCCTGCTTAATGCCGTAACGTTCCTCGATCCCTTTTTCAAGATTCAGGAAGATATTTGAGGGCTGGACAACGCTGATTTTCACCACCCCTTCTTTCTGACAGCGGGTGATGGCGCGGGAGATAAACGACTGAGAAAGCGAGAGAAGTTGAGCAATATCGGACTGTTTGCGTCCTTCAAGATAGTAAAGGGTAGCGATTTTAACCAATAGCCGTTGTTCGTCCTGCTTAGCCATATATTTCCTCGAAAATCATTTACGTACCGCCATTATCTTAATGCGTTTTATCATACGCGAAAATTGAAGACAGGTAAGTGTGATAAAGCTCTAACTTTAACCAATCCTCCAAAACAGCTATGGACAAATACGAAAATTAGGTTGCATAATTGAATAAAGAATCATTTGTGAATATATATTCATGGTGGTTACAGGTCAACTTATTATTACCAGCGTCAGTGTGGTCGCGGTAAGGAGGCAGAATGTTCCTGAGTATGATACAACGGCGTAAGCCTGAAGATGTGACGTATGGGAAATTCTGGTTTTTTTAGTCCCATGCGGAATAAATATTCCATATTGAAAATAAATTCAGAGGTGCTAAATGAATCCCTGGAACTATGATATCCAGACTCTTGAGCGCAAAGCGCGGGCGGTTCGCCGTCACATTGTTAGATTAAATGCTAACAGCCCTGCGGGTGGGCATACTGGTGCGGACTTGTCTCAAGTTGAGCTGTTGACGGCACTCTATTTTCGTATACTCAATGTCGCTCCGGAGCGTATCGCTGATGAGGCTCGGGATATCTACATCCAGTCTAAAGGTCACGCGGTAGGCTGTTACTACTGCGTTCTGGCGGAGGCGGGTTTTTTTCCCGTTGACTGGCTGGAAACCTATCAACATGCCAATTCCCATCTTCCCGGACACCCGGTGCGCCAGAAAACGCCGGGTATTGAGCTGAATACCGGTGCTCTGGGCCACGGTTTACCTGTTGCGGTGGGACTGGCTCTGGCTGCGAAGAAAAGTAACAGTTCACGCCGCATCTTTTTAATCACAGGCGATGGCGAACTGGCCGAAGGAAGTAACTGGGAAGCGGCGCTGGCTGCTGCTCATTATGGCCTCGATAACCTGATCATTATTAATGACAAGAACAATCTTCAATTAGCCGGACCGACTCGCGAAATCATGAATACCGATCCGCTTGCCGCAAAATGGCAGGCATTTGGTATGACGGTGACTGAGTGTCAGGGGAATGATATGGCGTCGGTTGTCGCCACGCTGGAAGGACTTAAGCAGGATGGCAAACCTAACGTCATCATTGCCAATACCACGAAAGGCGCGGGTATATCTTTTATCCAGGGGCGCCCTGAATGGCACCATCGGGTGCCAAAAGGTGAAGAGATCGAACTGGCTCTGGAGGAATTAAAAGATGAGTAATGCAGAACACCTCGCGAACGTCATGGTTCAGGCGTTCATTGATGCAGTGGAACAAGGTGTTGACCTGGTGCCGGTCGTAGCGGACTCGACATCAACCGCGAAAATTGCTCCTTTTATAAAGCAGTTTCCCGGTCGCCTGGTCAACGTAGGTATTGCCGAACAAAGCATGGTTGGAACGGCGGCAGGACTTGCACTTGGCGGTAAGGTAGCGGTCACCTGTAACGCTGCGCCATTTCTTATCTCCCGTGCCAATGAGCAAATTAAAGTCGATGTTTGCTACAACAATACCAATGTGAAGCTATTCGGTCTTAATGCCGGTGCCAGCTATGGTCCGCTGGCGAGCACTCACCATTCGATTGATGATATTGCCATTATGCGAGGCTTCGGCAATATCCAGATTTTCGCCCCATCTTCGCCACGAGAGTGCCGACAGATTATCGATTATGCGATTGGCTATCAGGGACCGGTATATATTCGTCTTGATGGAAAAGCTCTGCCGGAAGTTCATGACGAGAGTTACCGTTTTGTTCCGGGGGCGGTGTTGACGCTGCGTGAGGGGGAGCATGTGGCGCTGGTGGCAACGGGCTCGACAGTTCATGAAATTGTTGATGCCGCCGCGCTGTTGGCTGACGCGGGAATTCAGGCGAAGGTGGTCAGTGTGCCTTCAATTCGCCCCTGCGATACCAAAGCCCTGTTATCTGCGTTACAAGGCTGTAAAGCGGTGATTACCGTGGAAGAGCATAATATTAATGGCGGGTTGGGAAGCCTGGTGGCCGAAGTGCTGGCAGAGGCCGGAATGGGGGCAATTTTGAAGCGTTTAGGCATCCCGGATGGGGAGTACGCGGCGGCGGCGGATCGAGGCTGGTTACGCCAGCACCATGGCTTTGACGCCGCAGCCATCGCGGCTCTGGCCCGCGAACTGCTTTGAATTCTATACTGTTGCCAGTGTGATTACAGCGTTGTCCGAAAAACGCCATTGCACACGATACGTTTGGTGGTGCGCGCGGAGGATCATCTGGTTACGCTGTAACACCACGATTTGATATTGCGTAAACCCGGCGTCTGCTTGTCTTGATGTCCGGGTTGCTTTAAAAGCGCTCTCTTTGGCGGAAAACGCCAGGGTGAGCGCCTGTTCAATAGACAAGCCGCTGTTTGCCAACAATTCTTTCTCAGCATGAGTGACAATGCTACTTGCCAGTTCGGTTGCCGTTTGTGGCGTAAAAATGGCTTCTATGTCAATACCCACCGGCTGTCTTGATACCACCGCCAGCGCAGTTGATGCGCTATGGCTGATACTGCCAAACAGCCCCTGCGGCCATACCGGTTGGCGTTGTGTACCGATGCCGGGTACGGTTTTGATACCGTATTCGCGTAATGCATGTACTGCGGCAATACGCCCTGCTAAGTGCTCAGCTTTACGCTTACGTCCACAGGATTGAAGCTGAGAGTGGTGGGGGAGCCAGAGCAGGTCGTGCTCATGGAAGCTGTCGGGATCGAACTCGACAATGTGCAGCGTGTGGTCTGCGAAAGTGAGCGGTGTGTGCGTGGTGTGCATCATAGTTATGATTTCCCTCTCCCCGCAGCGAGGAGAGGGAAAGCGTTATCAGAAGTGTGTGTTAACGCTCATGAACCACGTCCGGCCCGGTTCATTATAGGTGTACGCGCCAGCGCCCGCCATATAGTCGCCAGTTTTGATATCACTGGTTGTTTGGGCATTACCTTCACGCCACAGACGTTTGTCGAAGACGTTATCCACGCCGCCGGTCAGGCTGACGTTTTTCGTCACATCCCAGGTCGCGCTCAGGCCGACGATGCTGTACGGACTCACTTCCTGGGCTGAACTGCCGGTCACTGGTTTACCCTGGTAATCATATTTCTTCGGCTGCTGTTTGCCGTACCAGGTAAAGGTGGATTGCAGTGACAAATCCTCACGCGCCTGCCAGCTCAGCGTTGAGTTCAGCGTGTATTCAGGAATAATCGACAAGCGTTCGCCGGTCTCTTTATTCTTACTTTGCAGCATGTAAGTGATGTTGTTGGTCCAGGTAACGGTTTCGCTAACCGGTACGTTTAACGTCCCTTCCAGGCCTTCCACCACCGCTTTAGGTACGTTTTCCCACTGATAGATATCGGTGTAGGTTGTTGTTTCTTTACCCGTAGTCGGGTTTTTCTGGGTAATTGACGTTCTGCTTAGCGGTACAGTCCCCGCTTCGATCTTGTTACGGTAATCGTTGCGGAACCAGGTGACGCCGGCCAGCCAACCGTCACGTTTGAACTCCAGACCAATCTCTTTGTTGATACTGGTTTCGGCCTTCAGGTCATCGTTGCCCATCATGTAGCAACCAATGCCCGTCGCAGATCCGGTGGCATAGCAGCCCTGGCCTTTGCTGTACAGAATATAGTTCGGGTTAGTCTGGTACAGGCTAGGTGCTTTATAGGCCCGTGCGATACCCATTTTCAGCGTAAAGTCGTCGCCCAGACCTTGGGACAGGTTCAGGGACGGGCTCCAGTTGTCGCCAACGACGCTGTGGTGGTCGAAGCGCAGACCCGGCGTCAACATGGTGCTGTCGGTCAGCTCCATGTTATTTTCAGCAAACAGGGAGAAAATTTCAGCCTGTGAATATGGGCTACGATCGGTGCTGCTGGCACCAGGTATGTTCCCGCCCATAAAGGTCTGGGTATTGGAACTCATGTCTTTCATACGCTGCTGGTTCCATTCGGTACCGAGCGTCAGGTTCTGGTTAACTAACAGGTCGAATGGAATGCTAATTTCGCTGTGCAGGGTGACATCCGCCAGGTCAGTGTCGGTAAATTGATTACTGTTAAATAACCCTTCAAGGCCACCTGCCAGACCTTCACCCAAACGGGAGTTACGGGTGTGTTCGTATTGCGCCCAGTTGCTGGTGGTAATGCCGTTGTCCCAGCCGCCGTTCCACGTCAGCGCATAGTTCTGGCGGTACATACGGTTGGTTTCTTTACCGTAGTATTTTTTTACCAGCCCGTTAGTTTTGTTATCGTTGTTGGTGTTTTGAGTGTCACCCGCATACAGGTTGCCCTGACGGCTGTAGCCAGCTTCAAACTCCAGCGATTGCATTGGGGCAAAATCCCAACGCAGCAGGCCGTTGATATCTTTGTTTTTTACCCCTTCACGACCCGCAGGCATCGTATCGGCATATGACCCTGTACGTGCTGACTGGTGACCGTCGTTAATGTCCCAGGCATCGGCCTGGGTTTTGTCGAGGTTACCGTTCAGGCGGAAGCTGAAATCTCCGCCCAGCGGTCCATTCAGACTAAAGTTGGTACGCTTGGTTGAACCTTCCTCTTTGTGTTCCGGGGCGTTGAAATAGGTATTCCAGGAACCATGCCACTCATCGCCGCCTTTCTTGGTGATGATATTCACCACACCGCCAGCTGCGCCATTGCCATAGCGTGCTGCGGCAGGACCGCGCAGCACTTCAATACGTTCAATCATTTCCGGAGCAACCCAGGCGGTATCGCCGCGGGTATCACGCTCGCCGCGCCAGCCCTGGCGTACGGAGTTACGGCTGGTAACCGGTTTACCGTCGATCAAAATCAGGGTGTTTTCTGGCCCCATGCCGCGAATATCGATCTGGCGGTTGTTGCCGCGCTGACCGCTGGTTGAGTTACCGGTCAGGTTAACGCCAGGCATGGTACGGATGATTTCCGACACGTCGCGAGCGGGAGGGTTTTTACGAATTTCATCAGCGGTAATGGTTGAAACACCCGGCGCCTGCAGGTTCTGCTGGGCGGCGGTAACGACGATGGTGTCTTCATGAGAGACAGCGACGCTATCGGTTTGATCTTCTGCCATTGCTGGCAGGGCTACCCCGTAAATCCCTAAATTGACCAATAAGGCCAGTGAATGAATCTTGTTGTTCATTGTATGTCCTGCTGTTCTTTTAGCCACGAGTACCAATGTGCCGTGGTGCGGCATTTGGCCTGATGTCGCCCGCATCTGCGTAAACTATCCATTCCAGAAAAAGTACGCAGCGCCAGGTCGGTTTATAAGTGGTGAAAAACTGTACGCGCTTCCCACAGCGCGACAATACGCTATTGCAAATGCAAATAGTTATCAATAATATTATCAATATATTTCACGCTAGATCATAAAATTTCACAATAAACATGGGGTTATGGCTGTGACGACGTTAAAGATGGGAAGCGAGGCGTGGTGGCAGTCGAAAAAAGGCCCGGAGTGGGAGCGTGAAGACAACGGAAATTATCGGGTAACCTTCTGGTGGCGTGACCCACGGGGAACGGAAAAAGAGTCAGCCATTCATCGCGTTTGGGTTTATATCACCGGCGTCACCGACCACCATCAAAATGCCATCCCTCAGTCGATGCGACGCATTGATGGAACAAATGTTTGGTGCTGGAGTGTTTCCCTCAGCGCCAACTGGCGTGGCAGCTACTGTTTTATCCCAACAGCACGAAACGATATCTTCTCCTCGCTGGCGGCGGACGCTGCGCCTGACCGAAGCATCCTGCGTGAAGGCTGGCGGCAATTGCTGCCGCAGGCCATTGCCGATCCCCTTAATCCGCAGAGCTGGCGGGGCGGTCGTGGCCACGCGGTGTCTGCGCTGGAAATGCCGGAGGCACCCGTACAGCCAGGATGGGATCGACCTGAAAACCCAGATTCACCCGCAGTTTGCCTGCAATGGCATAGCGCCAGGCTCGGCAATACGCGTCGCGTATGGGTGTTTACCACCGGTGATGCTCAACCCGAAACGCGTCCGTTGGCTATCCTGCTGGACGGACAGTTTTGGGCACAGAGTATGCCGGTCTGGCCTGCGTTGACTTCACTCACGCATCGCGGACACCTTCCTTCTGCCGTTTATCTCCTGATTGATGCCATTGATACGGCTCACCGCAGCCATGAGCTACCGTGTAATGCGGATTTTTGGTTGGCGGTGCAGGAGGAGCTATTACCACTGGTGAAGACAACGACCGCGTTTAGTGACGATCCGCAGCGCACCGTGGTGGCTGGGCAAAGTTTTGGCGGGTTGTCATCGCTGTATGCCGGGCTGAACTGGCCCGCGCGCTTTGGCTGTGTGCTTAGCCAGTCGGGCTCTTACTGGTGGCCGCATCGTGGTGGTTATCAGGACGGGGCGATCGTCGAGCAACTGAAGACCGGGACCGTCAGCGCTCAGGGGCTGCGTATTGTCCTGGAAGCGGGGATCCGCGAGCCCATTATTTATCGCGCTAATCAGGCGTTATATGCCCAGTTACCTTCTGCACCACAGTCTATTTTCTGGCGTCAGGTTGATGGCGGACACGATGCGCTTTGCTGGCGCGGCGGTCTGATGCAAGGGCTAATGACGCTCTGGCAACCGCTTACCGACACGATTTAACCGGACGATGTTCCACGACAGGAGTTGAGTATGGAATTCAGTAACCCCTTCGATAATCCGCAGGGCCAGTTTTACATTCTGCAAAATCCCCAACGTCAGTTTAGCCTTTGGCCGCAGCAGTGCTCGCTTCCTGCTGGCTGGCAAATTGCTTGCGAACCCCAATCCCAGGAAGCCTGCCAGCAATGGCTGGAAGCAAACTGGACCACGCTTACGACCGCGAACTACGTCGATGTGCAGGAGGCTCCATGACTCAGCGTTTACCGTTAGTGGCGGCTCAGCCGGGGATCTGGATGGCCGAAAAACTCTCCACATTGCCCTCGGCGTGGAGCGTGGCGCACTACGTAGAGTTAACTGGCGAACTGGACGCGTCGTTGCTGGCGAAAGCCGTTGTGGCGGGCCTGGAGCAGGCCGATACCCTGCGGATGCGGTTTAGCGAAGATAACGGTGAGATCTGGCAATGGGTGGATTCTGCGCTCGCCTTTGCGCAACCTGAAATTATCGACCTGCGCGAAAAAGCCAATCCACATGAGGCGGCGCGTGCATTGATGCAGGCAGACCTGCAGCAGGACATACGTGCTGATGGCAATAAGCCGCTGGTTTTTCACCTGCTTATACAGGTGGGAGAAAAGCGTTGGTATTGGTATCAGCGTTACCATCATTTGCTGGTCGATGGCTTCAGTTTTCCAGCCATTACCCGCCAGATAGCCGCAATTTATCGCGCATGGCTACACGGCGAGCCTACGCCTGACTCGCCTTTTACGCCGTTCGCCGAGGTGGTGGAAGAGTATCAACAGTACCGTCAAAGCGATGCCTGGCAACGCGACGGCGCTTTCTGGAGCGAGCAGCGAAAGCAACTCCCGCCTCCTGCCTCGCTGTCGAACAATCCGTTGCCGGGACGATCGGCCAGCGCGGATATTATTCGTATGAAGTTAACCGCGCCTGAAGGGGCGTTTCGTCGGCTTGCGGCACGTATGCCTGACGTTCAGCGTGCGGATCTGGCCCTCGCGCTGGTGGCATTGTGGCTGGGACGTTTATGCAGCCGAATGGATTATGCCGCCGGGTTTATCTTTATGCGGCGTATGGGGTCGGTGGCGTTGACCTCCACTGGACCGGTTTTAAACGTACTGCCATTTGGTGTGAGGCTGGATGCGGCAGAAAGCTTGCCTGCACTTGCACAACGACTGGCCGGACAGTTGAAGAAAATGCGTCGGCATCAACGTTATGATGCCGAACAAATCGTTCGCGACAGCGGGCGTGCAGCCGGTGCCGAGCCGCTGTTTGGCCCGGTGCTGAACGTGAAAATATTCGACTATCAGCTGAATATTCCCGGTGTTCAGGCACAAACCCACACGCTGGCGACAGGGCCGGTGAACGATCTTGAGCTGGCGTTATTCCCGGATGAAAACGGTGGGCTGAGTATTGAAATTCTGGCCAATAAACAGCGCTACGATGCAGAAATGCTGGCGCAGCATGCCTCGCGTTTAATCGGTCTTATCGAGCAGTTTGCCGACAATCCGGCGCTATGCTGCGGTGACGCCGGGATGCTGTTGCCAACAGAACATGAGCGGCTGGCGAAAATTAACGACACGACCGTGGAGATCCCGTCCACTACGCTGAGCGCGCTGGTGGCACAGCAGGCCGATAAAACGCCGGATGCCCCGGCGCTGGCCGATGCCCGTTATCAGTTTAGCTATCGCGAAATGCGCCAGCAGGTCGTGGCGCTGGCGAGCCTTTTGCGTGCACGCGGCGTCAAGCCTGGCGACAGCGTCGCCGTGGCATTACCGCGTTCCGTGTTCCTGACGCTGGCGCTGCACGGTATTGTTGAAGCCGGTGCAGCCTGGCTGCCGTTGGATACCGGATACCCGAACGATCGCCTGCGGATGATGCTCGAAGACGCGAAGCCAAAATTGTTGATCGCGACCAATGAGCAACTGGCGCGCTTTAGCGATATTCCTGGGCTGGAAAGTCTGTGCTATGACTCACCCCTGCCAGCAGAAGATGCTGCTCCGCTGGCACTATCTCAGCCCAATCATACTGCCTATATCATTTTTACTTCCGGTTCTACCGGTAGACCAAAAGGGGTGATGGTTGGGCAAACCGCCATCGTTAACCGTCTGCTGTGGATGCAAAATCACTATCCGCTGACCGCGGATGATGTGGTGGCGCAAAAAACACCGTGCAGTTTTGACGTCTCGGTATGGGAGTTTTTCTGGCCGTTTATTGCCGGGGCAAAGCTGGTAATGGCAGAGCCTGAGGCGCACCGCGACCCGCTGGCGATGCAGCAGTTCTTTGCCCAATATGGGGTGACGACCACGCACTTTGTTCCCTCTATGTTGGCCGCTTTTGTCGCTTCACTGACGCCGGAAACCGCGCGGGAGAGTTGTGCCTCGCTGAAACGGGTATTTTGCAGCGGCGAAGCCTTGCCTGCAGATTTATGCCGTGAGTGGGAACAGTTAACTCATGCGCCACTGCACAATTTGTACGGACCAACGGAAGCGGCGGTTGATGTGAGCTGGTATCCGGCCTGGGGGGAAGACCTTGCTGATGTAACCGGCAACAGCGTGCCGATTGGCTATCCGGTATGGAATACCGGTTTACGTATTCTGGATGCCATGATGCGCCCGGTGCCTTTCGGCGTGGCTGGTGACTTATATCTGACGGGGATCCAACTGGCGCAAGGTTATCTGGGCCGTCCGGATCTGACCGCAAGCCGCTTTATCGCCGATCCGTTTAACGCTGGCGAACGCATGTACCGTACCGGGGATGTGGCTCGCTGGCTGGAAAATGGCGCGGTGGAATACCTTGGGCGCAGCGATGACCAACTTAAAATTCGCGGACAACGCATTGAGCTCGGCGAGATTGACCGGGTGATGCAGCAATTGCCAGATGTCGAGCATGCCGTTGCCCACGCCTGCGTATTCAACCAGGCGGCGGCGACAGGCGGCGATGCGCGTCAACTGGTGGGGTATCTGGTGTCACAATCGGGTTTACCGCTGGATACGTCCGCGTTGCGGGAAAAGCTGCGTGAAAAACTGCCTGCGCATATGGTGCCGACAGTATTGTTGCAACTGGCGGAGCTGCCGCTTAGCGCGAACGGTAAACTGGATCGCAAAGCGCTGCCGATGCCTCAGTTGACGTCGCGTGTTTCCGGGCGCGCACCGCGAGCAGGGACTGAAACCACCATCGCGCAGTCTTTTGCGGCTTTGCTGAATTGCGAGGTGAATGACGTGGCGGCAGACTTCTTTGCGCTTGGCGGACATTCGTTGCTGGCGATGAAGTTGGCAGCACAGTTGAGCCGGGTTTTTGAGCGTCAGGTGACGCCGGGGCAGATTATGGTGGCCTCTACCGTTGAACAACTGAGCGCTCTGTTGGAGAGCACTGATGATGAACAGTCGCAGCGTCTGGGATTTGAGGCACTGCTGCCGCTGCGTGAAAGTCACGGCCCAACGCTGTTCTGTTTTCATCCGGCGTCGGGTTTTGCCTGGCAGTTTAGCGTGCTGTCGCGATATCTCAGCCCGCAGTGGTCGATTATAGGTATTCAGTCGCCACGACCGGATGGGCCTATGCAGACGGCGGAAAACCTCGACGCGGTATGCGAACATCATCTGGCAACGTTGCTCAGTCAACAGCCTCACGGACCTTACTATTTATTAGGTTATTCGCTGGGCGGCACGCTGGCACAGGGGATCGCCGCGCGCTTACATGCCAGAGGAGAGACGGTTGCATTCCTCGGGCTGTTGGATACCTGGCCGCCGGAAACGCAAAACTGGCAAGAAAAAGAGGCTAATGGGTTGGATCCAGCGGTACTGGCGGAGATCGAGCGTGAACGCGAAGCGTTTCTGGCGGCGCAGCAGGGGAATGCGTCAGAGGCTTTATTTAACGCAATCGAAGGCAACTACGCCGATGCGGTTCGCCTGCTTACCACGGCGCACAGCGTGCCGTTTGCAGGTCACGCCACGCTTTTCGTCGCTGAGCGCACGTTAGTACCGGGTGTGAGCCCTGAGCGCAGTTGGTCGCCGTGGATATCCAGTCTGGATGTTTACCGCCAGGATTGCGCGCATGTTGATATTATTTCCCCCACCGCATTTGAGGTGATAGGACCTGTAATAAATACACTGATTAATAAATCTGTGTAACAAGACGAATATTGCTATCGCGGTGATCGAACAATTCCATAATGTAAAAAATATGTTATGGAATTGTTCTTTTTTGTGCAGTGCAAGGTGATGAAAGGGGTGAATAAATTCCGAATATAATTTTTGGTAGGGCAACAAGCACAAAGAATGTTTCGGATAATTCTGACTAGCTGGTAGACTTCTCCCACAGGAATGTTTTTCTTTTAGGAAAGTTTTCAGGTCACGCAACATGTCATCATTAAATATAAAGCAAGATAACGTTTCGGAATTTACTGGGTATCCTCAGCCAACGGCAAACGCAAATGAAATCGATTTAGTGAATCTAATCGAAACCTTATGGCACGCAAGAACGAAAATTATAGCGACCGTTTTCGCCTTTGCCTGTGTGGGTATTCTGGTCTCTTTTCTGCTGCCACAAAAATGGACCAGTCAGGCCATCGTGACGCCAGCTGAAGCGGTTCAATGGCAGGGATTAGAGAATACGCTGACCAAATTGCGCGTGCTGGATATGGATATTAGCGTTAGCAGTGGTGATGTGTTTAACCTGTTTATCAAAAAATTCCAGTCGCCTTCATTGTTAGAAGAATATCTGCGCTCTTCGCCTTACGTAATGGATCAATTGAAAGGTGCTGATATCGACGAAATGGAGTTGCATCAGGCAATTGTCAGGCTCAGTGAGAAAATGAAAGCGGTTGATACTAACCTGGGTAAGAAGAACGAAACTTCGCTGTATACCTCATGGACGCTGAGTTTTACCGCACCTCAGGCCGAAGAAGCCCAGTCAGTGCTGAAGGGATATATCCAGTATATTTCTGCCCTTGTGGTGAAGGAAACGTTGGAAGATATTCGCAATAAATTGTCCATCAAAACCAGTTATGAAAAAGAGAGACTGGAGATGGATCGCGTCAGGCTCAAAAACCAGCTGGAAGCAAATATCCAGCGACTGAACTACTCGCTGGAGATCGCCAATGCTGCCGGGATTAAAAAACCGGTTTATAGTAATGGCCAGGCGGTGAAGGATGACCCCGATTTCTCTATTTCACTGGGTGCTGACGGCATCGAACGTAAATTAGAAATAGAAAAATCAGTAACGGATGTTGCTGAAATTAACGGGGAATTACGTAATCGCCAATATCACGTTGAGCAGCTGTTAGCGATGAATGTGAGCGACGTAAAATTCACACCGTTTAAATATCAACTTTCACCTTCGCTGCCGGTGAAAAAAGATGGTCCGGCTAAATCAATGATCGTTATTCTGGCCGCATTACTGGGGGGAATGGTGGCGTGTGGTGGTGTTCTGTTGAACCATGCCATGATGTCGCGTAAGCAAAAAATGACGTTTATTGATCAGCAAATGGTGTGATGAATTGTCGTATGGCGGCAAGCTGGCCGCCATACTGTAACGCGTGTTATTTGTTGCGTCCAAGCGGCACCACCAACGGCGTTCCGGCAACCGGATCGTCGATAATCATACAGCGCAGTCCATAGATTTTTTCAATAAGCTGCGCGGTGACGATCTCCTTCGGTGCACCCTCGGCAATAATTTTTCCGTCACGCAGCGCGATCAGATGTGTTGCATAACGACAGGCCTGATTCAGGTCGTGCAAAACGGCGGCCAGCGTGTAGCCTTTTTCCCGATTTAGCTCACTCAGCAGTTCCAGCAGATCGATCTGATGGCTGATATCCAGCCAGGTGGTGGGTTCATCGAGCAGCATAATCGACGTTTCCTGCGCCAGCACCATCGCAATCCATGCACGCTGACGTTGTCCGCCGGAAAGGGTATCCACACTTTGTGATGCCAGGTGGGTGATACCCGTCGCCTGCATGGCGTTTGAGACCGCAATTTCATCCTCTTGCCGCCAGCGGGTAAACAGCGGCTGGTGCGGGTAGCGTCCGCGGGCAACCAGCTCCTGTACCGTAATATCCCCCGGCGTGGTGGCGTTTTGCGCCAGCAAACCTATTCTACGGGCGACTTCTTTGCTGGCATAGTGCTGAATATGCTCGCCGTCGAGCCAGACCTTGCCGTGCGCGGGCGTCATCAGACGACTCAGCGTGCGCAGTAATGTTGATTTCCCGCAGCCGTTTGGCCCGATAATCGCGGTGAAATGGCCGTTGGGAATCGACACATTGAGGTTTTCCGCCACGGTAAATTTGCCATAACCCAGCGTTAACTGGTCGCCACGCAAACGGGCTACTGATTCGATCATTTTTTGCGGGACTCCTGAATTAACAAGACGATAAGATAAATACCGCCGAGGCTTACGGTGACAACGCCCACCGGAAGCTGATAAGGCATAAACAGCTGTTGGGCGCATAAATCCGCCATCAGCAACAGCAACGCGCCGCACAGCGCCGACAGGGTTAATCCCCAGCGCGATGTACCGCTTATACGTCGCGCGATATGCGGCGCGACAAGAGCAATAAACGAGATAGGACCGGCCAGCGCGGTTGCGGCAGCGGTTAGTACCACCGCAACCAGCATCATCATTAGACGTGAACGCTCAACGCTGACGCCAAGCGCACAGGCGCTGTCATCACCCATTTCCAGTAAGCGCATCCGGCGTACCAGCAGCGCGGCGCATACCAGCATGATGATAATCAGCGGGGCAGACGGCCAGGTTTTGGCCCAGGTCAGGCCATTGAGCGATCCGGCGTTCCACAGCCCAGCCGTCAGCGCGGTTTCTAATGATGCTTTCAGCAGCAGCCAGGTGTTGAACGCCACCAGCATGGCGCGAATGCCGATACCGATAATAATCAGCCGGAAGGTGTCGATACCATTGCGCCAGGCGAGCGCCCAGACCACCAGAGAAGTCAGGATCCCACCCAGCATGGCTGCCAGCGCGATAGCGGTGAGATGCTGTCCGAACAGCACCATTGCCACCAGCACACCGCTCCAGGCCCCGGTATTGAAACCCATCACATCCGGGCTGCCCAGCGGGTTGCGCATCAGCGACTGGAATATTGCGCCGCTCACGCCGAGCGCTGCGCCAATCAATAGCGCCATGAGCACGCGTGGCAAACGCCATTCGGTCACCACCAGCGTAATACTGCGCGGCGCATCGCCGAGCAGGGCGGCAATAATTTGCTGGGTTTCCAGCGTAACAACGCCGCTACGCAGGCTCCACAAACCCATGACGAGACAACCTGCAACCAGCAGCAGGCTGCTGATTATCAGGCGGCGGGAGAGGTGCATCATGCGCCACCTCCGCGCGATTTACGGCGTACCAGAAAGATAAGCACCGGTGCACCGATAAACGCACTGACTACCGACACGCGCAGCTCGCCGGGGACAATCAGGCGACCGATTATATCGGCAATCAGTAACAGAGAAGGCGTTGCCAGTAGGGTTACGGGCAGTGACCAGCGGTGATCCGCCCCCACCAGCCAGCGTGCCATGTGCGGCATCATCAGGCCGATAAAGGCGATAGGACCGACAATCGCGGTCGCACTGCCGCACAGTACGGTAATAACCAGCAGGCCAATAAACTGCGTGCGAGCGACTTTACTGCCAAGCGCGGTAGCGGTGTCGCTGCCGAGGCTCAGGCTATTCAGGGCGCGACTGAGGAACAGTGCGACAGCCGCGGCAATCAGTACCGGTACCAGCACAACCTTCAGCGTTTGCAGGCTGCGGATATCCAGTGAGCCGGCTTGCCAGAAACGCAGCTGATCGTAAACGTCCGGGTTGAGCAGGGCGATGCCGGTGGATAATCCTTCCAGCACCGCGCCCAGCGCAACGCCCGCCAGCGTCAGACGTACCGGGCTTAACTGCCCGCCGCCCTGACTGCCGGTAAAAGCTACGATCAGCGACGCAGCCAGCGCACCGCAAAAGGCCATCAGCAGCTGCTCTTGCGCAGAGGAAAAGCCGAACAGCGCGGCCCCCAGCACAATAGCGAAGCTGGCGCCGGAGTTGACACCCAGAATGCCGGGATCGGCGAGAGGGTTACGCGTGAGCGTTTGCATAAGTGCGCCAGCCAGGCCCAGCGCGCCACCGGCGAGCAGCCCCGCCAGCGTGCGCGGCAGGCGCGCGTCCAGCACGATGGTGCAATCAGCACTTTGACAACTGCCGGTGAGCGCATCCAGCACCACGGAGGCAGGTAGCGACTTGGCGCCAATAACCAGACTTAATACCGTGGTGAGAACAAGTAACAACAATAGTCCGGGCACGGCGAAGGCACGTGTCGCGGAAACAGAGCATGACATATCAACTTCCCTGATAATGATAGTAATTATCGTTATCGATCTTATTTGGATATGTTAGCATGTGCAGCCATCGAATGGATATTGAAAAAGTACCTGGTAAGGCTCTGTAATGAATCGACAATCCTGGCTGCTCAATCTCAGCCTGTTAAAGACCCACCCAGCATTTCGCGCTGTCTTCCTCGCCCGTTTTATTTCCATTGTCTCTCTGGGGCTACTCGGCGTGGCGGTTCCGGTACAGATCCAGATGATGACCCAGTCGACCTGGCAGGTGGGGTTGTCGGTGACGTTGACCGGTAGCGCAATGTTTATTGGCCTGATGGTGGGCGGAGTGCTGGCCGACCGCTATGAGCGTAAAAAAGTGATCCTGCTGGCGCGTGGAACCTGTGGTATTGGCTTTATTGGCCTGTGTCTGAATGCGCTGCTGCCCGAACCGTCGTTGCTGGCGATTTATCTGCTTGGCTTATGGGACGGTTTCTTTGCCTCTCTGGGCGTGACCGCATTGCTGGCTGCGACGCCAGCGCTGGTTGGGCGCGAGAATTTGATGCAGGCTGGGGCGATTACCATGCTGACGGTGCGTCTGGGATCGGTAATTTCACCGATGCTTGGCGGGGTGCTGCTCGCGACTGGCGGCGTGGCCTGGAACTACGGACTGGCGGCGGCGGGAACCTTCATTACCTTACTACCGTTGCTGAGCCTTCCTGCGTTGCCGCCTCCGCCGCAGCCGCGCGAGCATCCGCTGAAATCGCTGCTGGCAGCATTCCGCTTTCTGCTTGCCAGTCCGCTGATTGGCGGCATTGCGCTGCTTGGTGGTCTGTTAACCATGGCGAGCGCCGTGCGTGTGCTGTATCCGGCGTTGGCGATTAACTGGCACATGTCGAGTGCGCAAATTGGCCTTTTGTATGCGGCTATTCCGCTAGGGGCAGCCGTGGGCGCATTGACTAGCGGACAACTGGCGCACAGCGTTCGCCCGGGACTGATTATGCTGGCATCGACCGTGGCTTCATTTCTGGCTATCGGCTTGTTTGGTTTGATGCCCGTCTGGCAGCTTGGTGTGGTTTGTCTGGCGCTGTTCGGCTGGTTGAGTGCGGTCAGCTCTTTGTTGCAGTACACCCTGTTACAGACGCAGACACCGGAAGCGATGCTCGGGCGAATTAATGGTTTGTGGACCGCACAGAACGTCACCGGCGATGCGATTGGCGCGGCGTTGTTAGGTGGTCTGGGCGCGATGATGACGCCGGTTGCTTCGGCAAGCGTGAGTGGGTTTGGGCTGGTGATTGTCGGTCTGCTACTGCTGCTGTTGTTGGGAGAAGTGCGCCGATTCCGGCAAGTCCCTGTGAATGTCTGATCGCGTTGTGCTCTACGGTTGTAGGCCGGATAAGGCGTGAGCCGCATCCGGCGCTGACAATTAAAAGAGAGCCGACAGACGTTGCAGCAGCAGCGTGGCGCTGTAGTAGTCGAGACGGAAGGTTTCCGTACCCAGGGCGTAAACGCGTTTATTCTGCACGGCAGGCAGATGCGCCAGAAGCGGATTGGCGTAAATAGCGTCGGCATCTTTGCTGTCGCCAGCAAACAGGAACAGCGCTTCACCGTTCAGGCCTGCCGCCAGGTTCTCACCGCCAAGCTGGATGATATCGTGGCGTTTGCCCTGACTCTGGCTGGTGTGCAAGTTGTCAGGCAGCGTTGCCAGCGTGAACCCTAACTGCTCCATCAGCTTGCCTTGCGCTGACTCAGGCGTCCACAGGTTGGCGCTGTGCGCCGCGGCGGTATATACCAGCGCGCTGACCGGCTGTGGTGGCAGGGTAATATGTTGCTTAACCGCCTGAAGTTGCTTATCAAACTCGGCAATTCGCGCAACTGCCTGTTGCTCCTGACCGGTAATTTCACCTAACTGGGTCAGCAGCGACTGCCAGCTTTTATCGTCGTAATTAATGATGAGCGTTGGCGCAATGGTGGACAGCTGATCGTATAGCGCGAGGGCAGAATCTCCCCCAGTGGCGCTAACCAGAATCAGATCCGGCATTTGAGCTGCGACGGCTTCGGCGCTCGGTTCGCCGATATACAGGCGGCTCAGTTTGCGTTCTTTTGCCACTTCGCTCCACTGGCGTAAAAAGCCCTGCGCATCGCCGATGCGATTGTTCGGGGTAGTGGCACCGCTGGCAATGACCGGGGCATCAATCGCCAGCAGCGAGCCGGTGAGGGTCACGCTGGTGGATACAATGCGTTGCGGCTTATGCTCAAGCGTATGCGTGCCGCGGCTGTCAGTAACCTGACGCGGCCAGTCGGCGGCGTGACCTGAAGAAATTCCTGAAAGAGATAAACCTGCCAGTAAGAGCACGGTGCGGCAAAAAGAGGGGAGACTCACGAATCGGCTTCCTGTTATCAGTATGAGTAATGCTTCTCATTTTCATTGTTAGCGAGCAAGGATGCAAGCCAAAGTCGCACATTGTGCTACCACAAGAGTTGACATACCGCCGCTTTACTTTTAGGTTAGCGACCGAAAATATAAATGATAATCATTATTAGAGCCTTTATCATTTTTGGAGGATGATATGGATACGTCACTGGCCGAGGAAAAAACGCAGACTATGCCGACGCTCGCTCCCGACAGTTTTTTCTTTATGTCGCCGTACCGTAGTTTTACGACGTCAGGATGCTTCGCCCGCTATGCGGAACCGGCAATTGATGGCGATTCGCCAGACAGCCCTTTCCAACAAAAAATGAACGCACTGTTTGCTGATGCCAAATCTCAGGGCATCGCGAACCCTGTCATGGTCGGAGCGATTCCCTTTGATA
The DNA here is from genome assembly GCF_030333005.1 of Citrobacter sp. Cpo030. NCBI lineage: Bacteria > Pseudomonadati > Pseudomonadota > Gammaproteobacteria > Enterobacterales > Enterobacteriaceae > Citrobacter > Citrobacter sp. Cpo030. The sequence continues at coordinate 88,165 of NZ_JAOWGT010000041.1, forward strand.
CCCGCCAGCCATCATCGCTGTTTATTCCCCAATCATGGCAGAGCTTTTCTCGTACGGCGAAGCAGCAATCATCACGTTACTTTACCGCGCATCAGTCGCTGAACGTCGTTGAACGTAAATCGATCCCGGAACAGGACTTTTTTGAAGATATGGTCGCCCGGGCAGCTGCGCTGACGTCTACTCCGGAAGTCGACAAAGTGGTGTTGTCACGCCTGATCGATATCACCGCCGATGCCAACATTGACAGCGGTGCGCTGCTGGAGCGTCTGGTGGCGCAAAACCCGGCGAGCTACAACTTCCATGTACCGATTGAAGACGGCGGCGTATTGATTGGTGCCAGCCCGGAACTGTTACTGCGCAAAGAAGGCGATCGTTTCAGTTCTCTGCCGCTGGCGGGCTCTGCACGTCGTCAGCCTGATGATGTGCTGGATCGCGAAGCAGGGATCCGCCTGCTGGCATCTGAGAAGGACCGCCATGAGCACGAACTGGTGACGCAAGCGATGAAAACGGTATTGCGCGATCGCAGCCGTGAACTACAACTGCCTTCTTCTCCGCAGCTGGTTACCACGCCGACGCTCTGGCACCTCGGCACGCCGTTTGAAGGTAAAGCTAACCCGCAGGAAAACGCCCTGACGCTGGCGTGCCTGCTGCATCCGACGCCTGCGCTGAGCGGCTTCCCACATCAGGTTGCGCGCAAGCTTATCGCCGAGCTGGAGCCGTTCGATCGCGAATTGTTCGGTGGCATTGTTGGCTGGTGTGATGCCGAAGGTAACGGTGAGTGGGTAGTGACGATCCGCTGTGCGAAGCTGCTGCGCAATCAGGTACGTTTCTTTGCCGGAGCAGGAATTGTTCCAGCCTCTTCCCCGGTTGCGGAATGGCGCGAAACGGGGGCTAAGCTCTCCACGATGTTGAATGTTTTTGGACTGCACTAAGAGCCTTGTGGACTGGTTTTAAGGAGCAATAATGAGTATTCCTTTCACCCGCTGGCCGGAAGAGTTTGCCCGCCGCTATCGTGAAAAAGGTTACTGGCAGGATTTGCCGCTGACCGACATTCTGACCCGTCACGCCGACAGCGAGCATACGGCGGTAATTGATGGTGAACGCCATCTGAGCTATCGCCAACTGAATCAGGCCGCTGACAATCTTGCCTGCAGCTTGCGTCGCCAGGGGATCAAACCCGGCGAAACCGCGCTGGTACAACTGGGCAATGTGGCTGAGCTGTATATCACCTTCTTTGCGCTGCTCAAGCTGGGCGTAGCTCCAGTGCTGGCGCTGTTCAGCCATCAGCGTAACGAACTCAACGCCTACGCCAAACAGATTGAGCCGGCACTGCTGATTGCCGATCGCCAGCATACGCTGTTTAGCGGCGACGATTTTCTTAACGCTTTTGTGGCCGAACACAATTCAGTGCGCGTGGTGCAACTGCGCAATGATGAAGGTGAACACAATCTTCAAACGGCGATAAGCCAGCCTGCGACTGATTTTACTGCTACACCTTCGCCCGCTGATGAGGTGGCATACTTCCAGCTTTCCGGCGGGACGACCGGGACGCCAAAACTGATCCCTCGCACTCATAACGATTACTACTACAGCGTGCGTCGTAGCAATGAGATTTGCCGCTTCACCGGGGAAACGCGTTATTTGTGCGCGATCCCGGCGGCGCATAACTACGCCATGAGCTCACCTGGCGCGCTGGGCGTGTTCCTGGCCGGCGGCACCGTGGTACTGGCGGCTGACCCGAGCGCTACCCTGTGTTTCCCGCTGATTGAGCAGCATCAGGTTAACGTCACGGCGCTGGTGCCACCTGCGGTGAGCCTGTGGTTGCAGGCGATTGCGGAGTGGGGCAGCAATGCGCAACTGGCTTCGCTGAAATTGCTTCAGGTCGGTGGCGCGAGACTTTCCGCCACGCTTGCGGCACGTATTCCAGCCGAGATTGGCTGCCAGTTGCAGCAGGTCTTCGGCATGGCGGAAGGGCTGGTGAACTACACCCGTCTGGACGACAGTCCTGAGCGCATCATCAATACCCAGGGTCGCCCGATGTGTCCCGATGATGAAGTCTGGGTAGCAGACGCTGACGGCAACCCCTTAGCCCAGGGAGAGACCGGACGCCTGATGACGCGTGGTCCGTACACCTTCCGCGGTTATTTCAAAAGTCCTGAGCATAATGCCAGCGCCTTTGACGCCAACGGCTTTTACTGTTCCGGCGATCTGATCGCTATCGATCCGGATGGTTACATCACCGTTCAGGGGCGTGAAAAGGATCAGATCAATCGCGGCGGGGAGAAGATCGCCGCTGAAGAGATTGAAAACCTACTACTGCGCCATCCAATGGTGATCCATGCCGCGCTGGTCAGTATGGATGACGAACTGATGGGCGAGAAAAGCTGTGCCTGGCTGGTGGTGAAAGAGCCGCTGCGCGCGGTGCAGGTGCGCCGTTTTCTACGCGAACAGGGCATAGCGGAATTCAAATTACCCGATCGTGTTGAGTGCGTTGAGTCATTACCGCTGACTCCAGTGGGGAAGGTAGATAAAAAACAATTACGTCAGTGGCTGGCATCACGTTCACTGGCCTGAAGGAGAAATAGAAATGGCAATTCCTAAACTGCAGGCTTATGCGCTACCAACGGCGCTCGATGTTCCGGTGAACAAAGTCGACTGGGCATTTGACCCTGAACGCGCCGCGCTGCTGATCCACGACATGCAGGATTATTTTATCGGCTTTTGGGGCGATAACTGCCCGATGATGGAGCAGGTCGTCGCGAACATCGCCGCGCTGCGCCAGTACTGCAAAGAGCATAACATTCCGGTGTATTACACCGCTCAGCCGAAAGAACAGAGTGATGAAGATCGTGCTCTGCTCAATGATATGTGGGGACCGGGCCTGACGCGTTCGCCGGAACAACAAAAGATCGTTGAGGCGCTGGCGCCGGATGAAGCGGATACCATTCTGGTGAAATGGCGTTATAGCGCATTTCATCGCTCCCCGCTGGAACAGATGCTCAAGGAAACTGGACGTAATCAACTGATCATTACCGGGGTGTATGCACATATTGGCTGTATGACCACCGCAACGGACGCCTTCATGCGTGATATCAAGCCGTTTATGGTTGCCGATGCGCTGGCGGACTTTAGCCGTGACGAACACCTGATGTCGCTGAAATACGTGGCGGGACGTTCCGGGCGTGTGGTAATGACCCAGGAATTATTGCCGACACCGGTCCCGACCAGTAAAGATGCGTTGCGCAGCGTTATTCTGCCGTTGCTGGATGAGTCTGAAGAGCCGATGGATGACGAAAACCTGATCGACTACGGGCTGGATTCCGTGCGCATGATGGCGCTGGCGGCGCGCTGGCGTAAGGTTCATGGTGACATTGATTTCGTGATGCTGGCGAAAAAACCGACCATTGACGCATGGTGGGCGCTGCTCTCCCGCGAGGTGAAGTAATGGCTGGATTTGATTTTGCCGGGAAAACCGTCTGGGTAACCGGCGCGGGTAAAGGGATTGGCTACACCACGGCGTTGGCATTTGCGAAGGCTGGTGCTGAGGTGACAGGATTCGATCGCGAATTTCCTCAGGATAACTACCCGTTTGCGACCGAAGTGCTGGATGTGGCGAATGCCGGACAGGTAGCTGAAGTGTGCCAGCGCGTCCTCAAAGCGCGCGAGCGTTTGGATGTGTTGGTCAATGCCGCAGGTATTTTGCGTATGGGGGCCACCGATGCGTTGAGCGTTGAGGAGTGGCAGCAGACGTTTGCGGTTAACGTTGGTGGGGCGTTCAATCTGTTTCAGCAGACGATGGCGCAGTTTCGTCGCCAGCAGGGCGGGGCGATCGTGACAGTCGCGTCGGATGCGGCACACACGCCGCGTATCGGCATGAGTGCTTACGGTGCTTCAAAGGCCGCGTTGAAAAGTCTGGCGCTGACCGTCGGACTTGAATTGGCGGGTAGCGGTGTGCGCTGTAATGTGGTGTCGCCAGGCTCGACCGACACCGATATGCAGCGCACGCTGTGGGTTAGCGATGACGCGGAGCAACAGCGTATTCGTGGATTTGGCGAGCAGTTTAAGCTCGGGATTCCGCTGGGGAAAATCGCCCGGCCGCAAGAGATCACCAACACTATTTTATTCCTCGCCTCCGATCTGGCCAGCCACATTACGTTACAGGATATCGTGGTGGACGGCGGTTCCACGCTGGGGGCATGACGATGATCTGGAAGCGTCATTTAACGCTGGATGAACTCAATGCCACCAGTCAGAACACGATGGTGGCGCATTTAGGCATGGTCTATACCCGGCTGGGTGATGATGTGCTGGAAGCCGAAATGCCAGTGGATAGCCGTACGCATCAGCCATTTGGCCTGCTGCACGGCGGCGCATCCGCGGCCCTGGCGGAAACGCTGGGTTCAATGGCGGGTTATCTGATGACCCGCGACGGGCAATGCGTAGTGGGGACGGAACTCAACGCCACGCATCATCGGGCGGTATCGCAAGGGAAAGTGCGCGGCGTTTGCCAGCCGCTGCACCTTGGGCGTCAAAATCAAAGCTGGGAAATCGTCATCTTTGATGAGCAGGGACGACGCTGCTGCACCTGCCGTTTAGGCACTGCGGTGATGGGGTGAGATCACCCGGCAAAGTAAAATGAAATTGCAGAGTTAACAGGTGAATGAAGTGATCTAGTTAACAATGCAATGTAAATACTCAGTGATACTTCGGGTTTGTATGGTTGTCAGGTTGTTAAATTCAGAAAAGATGTTATAGAAACAAAATGTAACATCTCTCTGGATCGGACAACGGATAACAACTATGAACAAATCAGGGAAGTACCTCGTCTGGACAGTGCTCTCCGTTATGGGAGCATTTGCCCTCGGCTATATCGCATTAAATCGTGGTGAACAGATCAACGCGTTGTGGATAGTCGTGGCGTCGGTCTGTGTCTACCTTATCGCTTACCGTTTCTACGGCCTGTACATCGCGAAAAATGTACTGGCGCTTGACCCGACGCGTATGACGCCAGCCGTGCGCCATAACGACGGTCTGGATTATGTTCCCACCGATAAAAAAGTGCTGTTTGGTCACCATTTTGCGGCGATTGCCGGAGCAGGTCCGTTAGTTGGACCGGTGCTGGCGGCGCAAATGGGCTATCTGCCGGGGATGATCTGGCTGCTCGCCGGGGTGGTACTGGCGGGTGCGGTGCAGGACTTCATGGTGCTGTTTGTTTCTACCCGTCGCGATGGTCGTTCCCTTGGCGAACTGGTGAAAGAAGAGATGGGCCCAACGGCGGGCGTTATTGCGCTGGTGGCCTGTTTTATGATCATGGTGATTATTCTCGCGGTACTGGCGATGATCGTCGTGAAAGCGCTGACCCACAGTCCGTGGGGAACCTACACCGTGGCGTTCACCATCCCGCTGGCGATCTTCATGGGGATTTATCTGCGCTATCTGCGCCCGGGCCGCATTGGCGAAGTGTCGGTCATCGGTCTGGTGTTCCTGGTGTTTGCCATTATTTCCGGCGGCTGGGTGGCTGAAAGCCCGACCTGGGCACCGTACTTTGACTTTACCGGCGTACAGCTGACGTGGATGCTGGTGGGTTACGGTTTTGTCGCTGCCGTGCTGCCGGTGTGGCTGCTGCTGGCCCCGCGTGATTACCTCTCTACCTTCCTGAAAATCGGCACCATTGTGGGTCTGGCGGTAGGGATTTTGATCATGCGCCCGACGCTGACCATGCCTGCACTGACCAAGTTTGTTGACGGTACGGGTCCGGTCTGGAGCGGCAACCTGTTCCCGTTCCTGTTTATTACCATTGCCTGTGGTGCAGTTTCTGGTTTCCACGCGCTGATTGCCTCCGGTACCACGCCGAAGATGCTGGCGAATGAAGGTCAGGCCTGCTTTATCGGCTACGGCGGGATGCTGATGGAATCCTTTGTCGCCATTATGGCGCTGGTGGCTGCCTGTGTTATCGACCCGGGCGTGTACTTTGCGATGAACAGCCCAATGGCAGTACTGGCACCAGCAGGAACTACCGATGTGGTTGCATCAGCGGCACAGGTAGTGAGCAGTTGGGGCTTTGTGATCACGCCTGATACGCTGCATCAGATCGCGAATGATGTCGGCGAACAATCCATTATCTCCCGCGCAGGCGGTGCGCCGACGCTGGCGGTAGGCATGGCGTACATTCTGCACGGCGCGCTGGGCGGCATGATGGATGTGGCGTTCTGGTATCACTTCGCCATCCTGTTTGAAGCGTTGTTTATTCTGACGGCGGTCGATGCCGGTACACGGGCCGCGCGCTTTATGCTGCAGGACTTGCTGGGTGTGGTGTCACCGGGGCTGAAACGTACCGATTCGCTGCCTGCAAACCTGCTGGCGACGGCGCTGTGCGTGCTGGCCTGGGGTTACTTCTTACACCAGGGCGTGGTGGATCCTCTGGGAGGTATCAATACCCTGTGGCCGCTGTTTGGTATCGCTAACCAGATGCTGGCCGGTATGGCGTTGATGCTCTGTGCTGTGGTGCTGTTCAAGATGAAACGCCAGCGCTACGCATGGGTGGCGCTGGTGCCAACGGCCTGGCTGCTGATTTGTACCCTGACCGCTGGCTGGCAGAAAGCGTTTAGCCCGGATGCGAAAATCGGCTTCCTGGCTATCGCCAACAAGTTCCAGGCGATGATCGACAGCGGTAACATTCCGGCGCAGTACACCCAGTCGCAGCTGACGCAACTGGTGTTTAACAACCGCCTGGATGCGGGTCTCACCATCTTCTTCATGGTCGTCGTTGTGGTGTTGGGTCTGTTCTCCATCAAAACTGCGATGGCAGCATTGAAAGAGGACAAACCAACTTCGAAAGAGACACCGTACGAGCCGATGCCTGAGAATGTCGAAGAGATCGTGGCGCAGGCGAAAGGTGCGCACTAATATTCTCTTAACCAACGAGCCCTCTCCGCAGCGGGGAGGGCGTTTGTACGACAGGGAATCACTATGTTTGAAACACTCGCCAAAGCCGGGAAGTATTTAGGTCAAACCGCCCGATTAATGATAGGTGTGCCGGATTACGACAACTATGTTGAACATATGCGCGTCACGCATCCGGACCAGACGCCAATGACCTACGAAGAATTTTTCCGTGAGCGCCAGGATGCACGATATGGCGGGAAAGGTGGCGCGAAGTGCTGTTGATTTTTTGCCGGATGGCGCTGACGCTTATCCGGCCTACCACAATGCTTTGACCGTAGGCCTGATAAGGCGAAGCCGCCATCAGGCAACCTGCACCCTAGTCACACCGTAAACGACTCTACCTTTTCGAATGCTGCGCGCAGGGCCTCTGGCGTTAACGTTACCGGCAGCGCGTGAATGGACTCCACCGGGCGCAGAGTGTGCGCAATCACTTTGTCGATTTCGGCGCGGTTATTGATGTCCACTTCCAGTTGAGCTAATCGGGTTGGCAGGTTGAATCGCTGATAAGCGGTAATTAACTGCGCCAGCACATCATCTTGTCCCAGCAGCGCGCTCTGTACCAGGATGCCGTACGCCACTTTGGTGCCATGTAAAAACTTCTCGGTTTGTGGGAGGACTGTCAGGCCATTGTGAACAGAATGCGCCGCAGCCACGCGGGTGTAGCGCTCCCCCAGACCACCAACCATGCCGCCTCCGGCAATAATCGCATCTACCACATCGCAAAACGTGCGGCTTAGCGTGCCTTGTTGTTTGTCTGCCAGCGCCTGCTCGCTGCTTTCCAGCAGGACGTCGCGGATGGTCTGCGCGGCTTGAATACCCAGACGTACTGTCAATGGCAGTGTTTCCGGCTGAGGTGCGAGCACGACGGCCTCGTACCACTTCGCCAGCGTATCGCCGATCCCCGCCAGTAAGTATTCTTCTGGCGCATTGAGAACGATCTCTGGCTCGACCAGCACGAGGAAATTGGCGTCAGGGAAAATTTCAAAATGCAGCGCCTGGCCCGCATCGTTATACCAGACGGAGAGCGGCGTCCAGGCAGCGCAGGTCGCCGCGATAGTAGGAATACCGACAAACGGCAGATCCAGACGACGGGCCAACGCTTTAGCGGTGTCGAGCAATGTACCGCCTCCCACGCCAATCACCACACTGCGATCCTCTCCCGACTCTTTTGCCAGTTGAGCAACATCGGTTTCGCTGCAATGTCCCGTAAACAGCAGGCGTTTAGCCTCGGCAAGATGAAAAGCCTCTGGCAGGTAAGGGCGGGCTGCATCGATGGCGCGTTCACCATAAACCCACACGGCGCGTGAAAGTTGGTCGGCAGAGAAAAAATCGTTGAGTCTTAACAGGCTGCCGGGATGGGAAAAATAGTTGGCCGGGCCGGTGACGACGCGAATTTCGGTATTACTCATGTTGTGTTGTCCTTTTGGCTGTCCTGTCCAGGCAGGTTATTTTTATATAGACGTCTGAACGTCTTGATTGCCAAATACTAGCATCGTGCTATAGTGGCTTCAACCACAACATCACACGCTGGGATAACAATAATGAGTAATAACCCGCTGATTCCGCAAAGCAAACTGCCTAATCTGGGCACTACTATCTTCACGCAAATGAGTGCGCTGGCGCAGCAGCATCAGGCCATTAACCTCTCGCAGGGGTTTCCTGATTTTGACGGTCCACTCTTTTTGCAAGAGCGTCTGGCGTATCACGTCGCGCATGGCGCAAACCAGTATGCGCCGATGACGGGCGTGCAGCCGCTGCGCGAAGCTATCGCGGATAAAACGGCAGACCTGTACGGCTATAAACCTGACGCGAATAGTGAAGTGACCATCACGGCGGGAGCCACAGAAGCATTGTATGCCGCGATCACTGCGCTGGTGCGCCCTGGTGATGAGGTGATTTGTTTTGACCCGAGCTACGACAGCTATGCGCCTGCGGTTGAATTATCCGGCGGTGTGGTTAAACGTATCGCCCTGCAACCACCGTCTTTTCGCGTCGACTGGCAGGCGTTTGGTGCCTTACTCAGCGACCGTACCCGACTGGTTATCCTGAACACGCCACATAATCCTTCTGCCACCGTGTGGCATCACGCCGATTTTGATGCCCTGTGGCAGGCGATTAAAGAACGTGAGATCTTTGTCATCAGCGACGAAGTTTATGAGCATATCTGTTTCGCCAAACAAGGGCATGCCAGCGTGCTGGCACATTCAGAGCTGCGGGAACGCGCCGTTGCCGTTTCATCGTTTGGTAAGACTTATCATATGACCGGCTGGAAGGTCGGCTACTGCGTTGCGCCAGCTGCCATTAGCGCTGAGTTGCGTAAGGTACACCAGTATCTGACGTTTTCCGTCAACACGCCGGCTCAGCTCGCACTGGCGGATATGCTACGAGAAGATCCTGCACACTATCGCGAGCTGCCAGCCTTTTATCAGAAAAAACGCGACGTGTTGGTGAATGCACTGCGTGACAGCCGGCTGGAAATTCTGCCGTGTGAAGGTACGTATTTTTTACTGGTCGATTACAGCGCCGTTTCCTCGCTTAACGACGTGGAGTTTTGCCAGTGGCTGACCACTGAAGTGGGCGTTGCGGCAATCCCGCTGTCGGTGTTCTGCGCCGATCCTTTCCCGCATAAACTGATTCGCCTCTGTTTTGCCAAGCAAGAATCGACGCTGTTAGCGGCAGCCGAGCGTCTGGTTTCGCTGTAGCTATTTCACGGTCCAGGCTTTGGAGAATCGACGGTCGGCAAACAACGCTTGCAGGCCGTTAATTTGTTTCAGGCGTAACACCTCGTCGTTGTCCATACCAAGATCCTTGCCAATTCTTTCTTCACTCCATCCCAGTTGTGATAGCTCGCGGACAATCTCGGACATGGCGTGGATTTGATGACGCCCACGGGCGCGGTTGTGGCGAATGGTTGCCGCCATTCGCTCATGGCGTTCGCGTTCTAAACAGGCAACCGGCAGATATCCTTTCAGCCTGGGCCTCAGTGAGGCTTTGGCTTTACCTAACTCGTGGCGGTGGAAACCGTCGACAATTTCGTATTCTTCAGCCGTTGAGTGAACCACTACAATGGGCTGCGTAAACCCGTCAGCCTCGAGGGACTTCAGCAGCAGCTTTTTCTCCGGTGGCGCAACGTTATTGGGGTTGTAGTCATTGGGTGAAATATGATCATTTTTAACCCAAAGTACGCAATCTACGGGCTCCTCGCGGAAGGGACTGACGCTGTGTATTGCTTTTCTGAATTCATTTATGGCTTCAATTCTCTCTGGTTCTGATAAACCAGAAAGAAAGCCGAGGAGTTCCTGAGTTAATCGTTGTTGCATAAGAGTCCCCATTCCTGGCGTTTTGTTTTCATGCGCTCATTGTAACGTTGATAGTTTTTGGGTTTCGTTGGACTAAATGAGAGTGCCCGGCACCAATAGTCGTTATTCAGCAGGACCTTGCAGATACGCCGCCACGACGGAATATCCACTGAACCAATATCTCTTTCCTGGGTTTGTGGGATATTCTCCATGCCTTTTTTCTTATACCACTGTAAATAGACGGCGATTTTATTGCGGTAATGTTCAGCGGTCGTTTCCGGCATACTCTTCAATAACAGCATGGCGTATTCCTGCCAGCTTAAATGTTCGGGTTTTAATATTTTGCGGTGACCGTAAAAATGGTTGTCCTGACCAGCATATATCCCGCCACTTTTTACCCCGCTGACGCGGGAGCACATCATCGCCCAGCGTTCAGGCTCAATAACATGGTAAAGCCACAGTCCCTGGCGTTGTTCTGGTCCAAAGGGTTCGCAGATGCGCATATATCGTGTGGGAACACCCGCCTGATACATCAGGTTGTACAGGGGATTACAAGGGAGTCTTGACTTCGCAAACCACGTCCAGATGTCTGCAGTTTTCCAGTCATAAATCGGATAAATATACCAGGTATGCCCGCCGGGGGCGCTGGTGGTCCAGGGTTTATCATCGGCAAAACGCTGTTTTTTCGAGTTCGCAATGGCGACGAAACGATTATATGACTCGTCGGCGCGGATCCCGACCATCATGGCTGCCGGTCGTTTCTGCGAAAACCAGTCAGCGAACTCACGAACAAATTGCTCGAAAGTCATACCGGGTTGGTAGAAAGAGAAATATTCGGGATCGGTTATGGCATCTGCGGGCGGTTGGCGCACCCATTGAGTGCCTGGTTCCCAGCATTGCCATTCAGGCTGAAATTGTGACAGTGAATTTTGCGTCGTCAGCGGCAATGCAACCCAATAAAATTCTTCGATGACATCGGAATAACTCTCGCGTAGCGCCTGGACATAGTCGATAGTGCAGGAAAACTGAGCCTCCCAGTCGATAAATAAGACGTTTATTTTTTTCTGTAACTGACGGGCAATGGCGCTGGTCAGATGCAACATTAGCCCTGAATCTTTACCCCCAGAGAAAGAAACGCAGACACGCGGCAAGGTTTCAAGTGTCCATGCGATACGTTCCTGCGCAGCTTGCAGAACATTTTTATCCAGCGGTATTTTATAAACAGACATACAAAACCTATATCGAATTTTTATTATTTGCAACCATAATAAATGTCCGTAATAAAATAGGCTTTTTCTTGCGGCATGCAATATTTAAATGTATTAATTATTTGTATGCTATTGTGCTGTTGTATAATTCATGTGAATTTAAATGCGTTATCATTAACTATCTAAAGACAGTTTGTTTATGTAATCTGCAAAGGCTTTATTATTCAGTGATGCGCGGTTATACATGATGAATAATTTGATTTTTGGCAATTCAAAATCGGTTTTAATTTCTTTAAATTTCAATGCTGGTTGATAGAGTTCATAAATTTGTTTGGGGATTACACCAATAATATCCGTAGTGGCGATAACGTTAGCAATTGAGAGTAAGGAGTCGCTACTAAACCCCACTTTATGGAATGCCATCGATTCACTGGCACGGGAACGATAATCTTTAATACCCTGATCTTCAGAGGAAAAATATGTAAATTGCTCTTGCTGAATTTGTTTGAGCGTACTCGCTTCATTTATTCTGGGGTGGTTGCCGCTGCATACTAAAACACACTCAATGGTCTTGAACTGAGTGCATACAATAGACCGATTGTGGATCGGTGTTATTGAAATAACCAGATCGGCTTTACGATAGGCAAGGATATTTTCAGCCGATTCTGCTGACATCAATATATCATGATGCTCAATTTCAATATCTGAGTTTTCTCTGAGGTTATTAATTAAAGATGTCACATTCAGATTGGTTGTAATTTGCGGACTGTAGATTACAAATTTATTTTTCAGGCTGGAACCGTGCATGATATTGATGGTTTGTTCCAGATTATTAAGATTCTTTTCAAGGTGAAGATGAAGATTTACCCCTGTGACCGTGGGCGTAATGCCTTTGCCGGAGCGAATAAACAAGGGGTCGTTAAACTGTGTCCGCAGTCGCTGTAATGACTGGCTGACGGCTGAAGGGGTGATATACAGTGTGGCCGCAGCTTTACTGATGCTCAAATGTTGATAAATACATTCAAAAATTACCAACAGGTTAAGATCGAATTTTTTGAGGTCATAGAGGTTAGCCATGCATACCTTCCCGTGATGGTAATATGTTGAATAATTCAATTATTGAATAATTTAAATTCTAATCATTCTTAAAATTTATGCTTGTGTACTTAATGAATAATTAACTTAAACTAAAATAACACAGATTGCGTGATGGTTACGATAAAAATACATTTAAAAGAGTGATTGAAATGAGAACCATAACAATCACTCATTCTGTTACCTTTATTTATTTCCCATAATAATATTTAATTTATCTTTATCGGGTAATCCCACTTCCTGTTGTAACGTATCGTCTTTACTCATGTAGTAGATAGCAGGCGTCACGTTAGCACCTAAATCATCCATGAGTTTTTGGTTGATATTCAGTACCTTCATCTGTTCAGGATGGACCGAAGTTGGGATTTCCAGCTTCATTTTCCCGCCGGAGGCTTCATAGTCATGCCAGGTTTTAGCCGGATCTTTAGTTGCGAGGATCGCTGCAGCAGTTGCTGGACTTTCGGGTTTGATCACGCCAACCAGCAGTGTACGTAGCTGAACTTTCCCGGAATCTACCCACGGACGCGCCTGCTGCCAGAACTGTTTGCAATAGGGGCAGAAAGGATCGGCAAACACGTAGACAATGACCGGGGCCTCTTTTTTTCCGTCAAGAATCCAGGACGCTTTTTCCATTCGCTGCCACATCTCACGTCCGGCAGGGGCATAGATCTCTTTTTCTATGAGCGCATTACTGAGGTTTTCGCCTTTTTCATTATACATGTAGCCGGAGATGGCATGTTTACCGTCAGGTGTGACATAGATAGTGACCCCCATGTCCTGGTATTTTCCCAGATAGCCTTTCATTCCTCCCGGCGCGTCGAAGGGCTTCAGGATGGTAATTCCCTGTTTCTCAATGGCTTTAACTGGGGCAGGGAGCTCCTCTGCGTGCACGATAGCGGGGAGAAGAGTTAAGAGTAAGGTGCGTTTAAACATTGATTTTCCTTATAAAATCAGCAGGAAAGGGGGCTTGATTGCAAAACCTATCACAGCCATAGGTAAGATCGACGGTCTGTCGATTGCCCTTTCTTTAGTTGGGTGATGTAATCCCCATCGCTGTTACGACCTTTGTTAAGGTAATGTAGAGCGCAACACATAGCCAGCCCTGCTGGCACTGACGTTACCTGCGGGTAGCTCGGGTAATGAGGCTCCCTGCAAAGGGGGCCTTTTTTACTTTTATCTTTAGGTTCACAACATGAGTTTGAGTGGGTTGTTAGTTAACGCTTATTGATTTGATAAAGGAAACGCATTAGCCCTGCGAAGAGATTTTCGTTAACTTATCTCTCAACGAAAACACGGAGGAAGTACAGATGTCTTTGATTAATACCAAAATTAAACCTTTCAAAAACCAGGCGTTCAAAAACGGTGAGTTCATCGAAGTAACCGAGAAAGATACCGAAGGTCGCTGGAGCGTCTTCTTCTTCTACCCGGCTGACTTTACTTTCGTATGCCCGACCGAGCTGGGTGACGTTGCAGACCATTACGAAGAACTGCAGAAACTGGGCGTAGATGTGTATTCCGTTTCTACCGACACCCACTTCACCCACAAAGCATGGCACAGCAGCTCTGAAACCATCGCAAAAATCAAATACGCGATGATCGGCGACCCGACTGGCGCCCTGACCCGTAACTTCGACAACATGCGTGAAGATGAAGGTCTGGCTGACCGCGCAACCTTCGTTGTTGACCCGCAGGGTATCATCCAGGCAATCGAAGTTACTGCTGAAGGTATCGGCCGTGATGCGTCTGACCTGCTGCGTAAAATCAAAGCCGCACAGTACGTCGCTTCCCACCCAGGTGAAGTTTGCCCGGCGAAATGGAAAGAAGGTGAAGCAACCTTAGCGCCATCTCTGGACCTGGTTGGTAAAATCTAAGTCGCGTAGTTTGTAGGCCGGATAAACGTAGTGCATCCGGCATTCCACAGGCGCAAATTTGCGCCTGTTTCATTCCAGCACCATGACGCAAGTTGCATTAATGCAGTCCCGCAAAATCGGCTTGCATGATGATGTTTTCAGAGAGGGAAGAAGAATGCTCGACACAAATATGAAAACCCAGCTCAGGGCTTACCTTGAGAAACTGACCAAACCTGTTGAGCTGATTGCGACGCTGGATGACAGCGCTAAATCGGCAGAAATTAAGGAACTGCTGACTGAAATTGCTGAACTGTCAGAAAAAGTCACCTTCAAAGAAGACAATACTCTGGCGGTGCGTAAGCCATCGTTCCTGATTACCAATCCCGGTTCTCACCAGGGGCCGCGCTTTGCCGGTTCTCCGCTGGGCCATGAGTTTACCTCTCTGGTGCTGGCGCTGCTGTGGACCGGCGGTCATCCGTCGAAAGAGGCGCAGGCGTTGCTGGAGCAAATCCGCGATCTCGACGGTGATTTTGAGTTCGAAACCTATTATTCGCTCTCCTGCCATAACTGTCCGGACGTGGTACAGGCGCTGAACCTGATGTCGGTATTGAATCCACGCATCAAGCACACGGCGATTGATGGCGGTACTTTCCAGAATGAAATCACCGATCGCAACGTGATGGGCGTTCCTGCGGTCTTTATGAACGGTAAAGAATTCGGTCAGGGCCGCATGACGCTGACTGAGATCGTGGCGAAAGTGGATACCGGCGCAGAGAAACGTGCGGCTGAAGAGCTGAATAAGCGCGATGCTTATGACGTGTTGATTGTCGGCTCTGGTCCTGCAGGTGCGGCGGCAGCGGTGTACTCTGCACGTAAAGGTATCCGTACTGGTCTGATGGGTGAACGCTTTGGCGGTCAGGTTCTTGATACCGTTGATATTGAAAACTACATTTCGGTACCGAAAACCGAAGGTCAGAAACTGGCGGGCGCGCTGAAAGCGCATGTTGATGACTATGATGTTGATGTTATCGATAGCCAGAGTGCCAGCAAGCTGGTTCCGGCGGCGCAGGAAGGCGGTTTGCATCAGATTGAAACGGCATCCGGCGCGGTGTTGAAAGCGCGCAGCATTATCATCGCGACCGGCGCGAAATGGCGCAACATGAACGTTCCGGGCGAAGATCAGTATCGCACCAAAGGCGTAACCTACTGCCCGCACTGTGATGGTCCGCTGTTTAAAGGCAAGCGTGTTGCGGTGATTGGCGGCGGTAACTCCGGCGTTGAAGCGGCTATCGACCTGGCAGGTATTGTTGAACATGTGACGCTGCTGGAATTTGCTCCTGAAATGAAGGCCGACCAGGTGCTGCAAAATAAGCTTCGCAGTCTGAAAAACGTCGACATCATTCTGAATGCGCAAACGACAGAAGTGAAAGGCGATGGCAGCAAAGTTACTGGCCTGGAGTATCGTGACCGTGTGAGCGGCGATGTTCACAATGTGGAACTGGCAGGTATCTTTGTTCAGATTGGTCTGCTGCCGAACACCAACTGGCTGGAAGGTGCCGTTGAACGTAACCGTATGGGTGAAATCATCATCGATGCCAAGTGCGAAACCAGCGTGAAAGGCGTTTTCGCTGCCGGCGACTGCACAACCGTACCGTATAAGCAGATTATCATCGCGACAGGTGAAGGCGCGAAGGCTTCGTTAAGTTCGTTTGATTATCTGATTCGCACGACAGTAGCATAAAAAAAGTAAGACTCACCTGCACTATAAAAACCCCTGTCAGGCGTTAACCTGGCAGGGGTTTTCTTTATCAAATCAGTGGCTGTTAACGAACAACCAGCACTGGCAAAGTCGCGTGACGGACAACGCTGGAAGCGTTTGAGCCGAGCAGATGGGTGCTGATTGATGGGTTACGCGACCCAATGACAACGACATCCGCATTCAACTCTTCACCCAACTCGTTGACCACGTCACGTACGCTGCCAAAGCGGACATGTTGTTTAATACGGGAAGGATCGATGCTGAAGTGACCGACCATCGTTTGCAGACGGGTTTCCGCTTCGTGTTGCAGATGTTCTTCAAAACGACGGACATCGGCTGCAAAGCGGTGCAGGCTTAAGCTCGCTGAGCCTGGCAGCACATGCAGCAGATGGATAACCCCTTTATCCTGGGCCAGAAATTCTGCATGGCGAATAGCCTTGTCGCTCAGTTCCATTTCGAATACATCAACAGGCATTATGATTGTGTTGTACATAAACATTCTCCTTGTCATTACATGAACACATAACAGCATAGTATTAAAAACGATTCTGTCAGTCACGACACAGATTTATGTTTTGCGAACAGGAAAGAAAGCGAGGAGCAGGGAGATCTAACCGGAAAGAGGATGCGGATGCATCCCCTGTAAGATAAAGCGAGTGGCTTTGATAAGACAGAGTTAGCGCAGGTAGTCGCCTGCAGCTTCAGGCTGGTACTCAAGCTCGATAACTTCGAGGTGCGTTGAGGTCCCGCCTGGCAGTTCCCAGTGAATGGTATCACCAACGCGCAGCCCCAGAAGTGCAGCGCCGACAGGTGCCATTACCGAAAGCTGTGTGTTGCTGTCAGTCATAGTGGCCGGATACACCAGGGTACGCACACGGACTTCGCCATCACTCAGATTGCGGAATTTCACGCGGCTGTTCATGGTCACGACGTCGTGCGGCATGGTTTCTGGAGAACACATTTGGGCACGATCCAGCTCGGCGTTAAGGGCGTCGGCAATCGGTAAACCAGCAAACGCAGGTTGCTCCAACAGGCGGTCAATGCGTTCTGCATCGAGGTCGTTAATGATGATAGTCGGTCTGGACATTTATTACTCCATGTCGTCGATACTGCGGGTGCGCAGGTAAATAATCCCAAAAGAAAACCCTCACCGTCAGGCGGCAAGGGTTTAGCTTTTATGATGATACTGAGACTTACCCCATGTTTGAAGTGATTTAGTTCACATTCAGGTAAATCATCAATATTGTCGCATATGGTGTGATTTTAGCCGAAAAACGTGATCGTTCTCCAATTTGCATTATGCTTTTTAAGCGCTCGCTGCGGGCGCGTCAAACAACTCAGTGTTCCGCGACAGGAGATCTCATGAGCCAGTACGACAAACTTACCTTGAAAGACGGCAGCTATTTGCATTTTAAAGACTGGGGAAGTGGACAACCTATTGTGTTCAGTCACGGTTGGCCGCTGACGGCAGACGCGTTTGAAGATCAGATGCTGTTCCTTGGATCGAAAGGATTTCGTGTGATCGCCCATGACAGGCGTGGACATGGGCGTTCGGCCCAACCCTGGGATGGTCATCATATGGATCAGTATGCTGATGACCTGGCTGAACTTACCGCGCATCTCAATCTTAAAGATGCCGTACATGTTGGACACTCTACCGGCGGTGGGGAAGTGGCTCGTTATATTGGCCGGCATGGGACGCAGCGGGTGGCAAAAGCGGTGTTAATTGGCGCAGTGACGCCCATCATGATCAAGACTGACTTTAACCCAAATGGCGTGCCGAAAGAGGTATTCGATGGCATCCGTGAGGGGGTTGTGAACGATCGCGCCGCCTTTTTCTATGAGCTGACCGCTGCATTCTATGGCTACAATCGTCCTGGCGCAAAAGAGTCGAAAGCCGTTCGCGAAAGCTTTGTTGAACAAGGTTTACAAGGTTCCATCAAAGCATTGTACGACTGTATACACGCGTTTTCGGAAACAGATATGCGTGAAGACCTCAAAAAGATGACCATCCCGACGCTGGTGATCCACGGTGATGACGATCAGATTGTCCCGTTTGAAACCTGCGGAAAGGTCGCGGCGGAAATACTGCCGGACTCGCAATTGAAGGTATATGTCGGCGGCTCGCATGGCATTTGCACCACCCATAAGCAACAGATCAACGGTGACCTGCTCAACTTTATTCAGTCGTAATCGTTGGCAGATTGTTCTACGCTGATCTTCTTTTTCCAGGGGGATGAGCGAAGCATAATTTGTGCTGCGCTGACGTTAACTTCAACAGGGAACGCTATGTATTTCTATCAACCGTCACAGGGACACGGCTTACCGCATGATCCGCTAAATGCCATCATTGGACCGCGCCCGATTGGCTGGATTGCGTCGCGTGACAGCAACGGTCGGCACAATCTGGCACCATACAGTTTCTTTAACTGTTTCAACTATCACCCGCCGATTATCGGTTTCGCCAGCAGCGGCTGGAAAGACAGCGTGCAGAATATTATCGAAACCGGTGAATTTGTCTGGAACCTGACGACTCTTGAGCTGGCCACTGCGATGAACGAAACGTCAGCCAGCTTGCCGCACGGTGAGGACGAGTTTTTTGCCGCCGGGCTTAGCAAGGCAGATAGCCGGATAGTCAACGTGCCGCGCGTGGCGCAAAGCCCGGTCAATTTTGAGTGTCGTTTATCGCAAACTCTGCAACTAACTACTGCTGATGGCTCACCGGTTGATACCTGGCTGGTGTTGGGGGAAGTGGTAGGCATTCACATAGATGAAACGCTCCTGGAAGACGGCATCTATCAGACGGCGAAAGCGAAGCCGGTGCTGCGTGCAGGTGGGCCAACGGCGTATTATTCGATCAGTGAAACACACCGTTTTGATTTAGTTCGCCCGGACGCCCGTGCAAAACGCTAAGTTTACGGACCGACGCCAGCTCGCAGCGTCGGTCGCAAGTTTCAGTATCCGACTTTGTCGATAATAAACTGTTTACCGCAGTTACCCGGATGCGGTTGCGGTAAGAATGACTGGGCAGATAACGTCTGGTTGATGTTGTCGGCTTTCAGGGATAACTGGATCTCAGTGAGATACGCTGGATTACCGTGGCAGCTTAGCTTCACAGCTTTGACGTTCTCTTTGCCCCAGCTTTTGGCAACGGCGGCGTCAAATGCGTTACGGCTGACGGTTTTGCCGTAGTTTTCCGCCAGGAATTTGCCCACCTCGCTGTTCTTAACCTCATTATTCAGCCGTACCATAGTGCCGAAGTATGTGTCGGGATCAAAACCGAAACACGCGCCATGTTTGGCATATTCGTAACGTTCCAGACAGGATCTCCCTCCAGCACCGGGCATTACAGCGCTGAGTTTTGCCGCGCTTTCCAGCGACAGTCCGGTTTCGGGGGCCGCGCATTTACGGCTTGCGCGGGCTTCAGGCAGGTTGGGAATGGGGCGAGTCGCGCAGCCAAAACGCATCCAACGGCGATTGTCTACTCCACGGGCGGCAATGGATTTAGGCAGGCTGGGCCATAAACCGTGAACGGTCAGGAAATCCGCTTTGTCTGCGCTCTCTTTTTGCAAACGACATTCGTCAGGCTCCTGACGATTACGCTCGTGTTGGCTTTGGCAAAATCCGGTTTGCCAGGAGAGGGCCAGCACGTAGCTGTCAAAATCAGCGTACTGTTTTGCCTGAAGTTGATCGGCCTGAGCCGCAGAAACTGGCAGCAGGAGTGCAGCCAGTAATGAAGAATAACGCCATGTCGATGTCATGATGATTTCGGATACTTATATAAATTCTGAATATCATCTATTTAATCATAAAAAATGCCAGTCAGGTTTAGCTGACTGGCATCATTTTCATCAGGCGTGAACCGGGATGATTAGCTCCACATTGCCAGAATCGGCCAGCCGACCAGCAGAAGCATAGCGATGTAGATAACGCCGAAGATAGCACCCAGGCGCCAGTAGTCTTTGGACTTCACATAACCACAGCCGTAGATGATAACACCAGGGCCTGTTGCATATGGAGTCAGGCAGCCCATGATACCGATGGACAGTACCAGCAGGATACACAGATGTTCCATCGGAACGCCCGGGATACCTTTACCGACAGCCAGAATAACCGGCAGCATGGTGGCGGTGTGAGCAGAAAGGCTGGCAAACAGGTAGTGCGCAAAGTAGAACACCAGTACCAGAACGATCACGGTCGCGTTAGGCGAGAAGCCTTCCAGGTGCGTGCTCATAGTGTTGGCGAACCAGTCGATGAAGCCTGAACGGGTTAAACCATTCGCCATAACGACCAGCGTGGCGAGGTTAACCAGAGTGTTCCATGCGCTGTTATAACGGGTAATGTCTTTCCACGGTACAACGTGCAGCGCCAGCATCAGGGAAACAGCCAGCAGGCCCACTGCGGTTGCATCAATCAGTTTACCACCGAAGACCCACAGACCCAGACTGAGCAATACCAGACCGATCAGCGTTATCTCTTTACGGGTCAGTTTACCCATGCCTTTCAGTTCATCACCGGCCCAAGCGGCAACTTCAGCACTGTGAGTAACTTCTGGTTTGTACAGAACGTATGACAGCCACGGAGCAACGATCAGCAAAATAATACCGACCGGCAGGAAGCTAAGGAACCACTGCAACCAGCTGATTTGAATACCGGCAATTTTGTTGACGAATTCCAGACCCAGTACGTTAGGTGCAGCGCCGGTCACGAACATTGAGGAGCTCAGGCTGGTACTGATGACCATCATCCACATCAAATATCCACCGATACGGCGCGCGGAAGGATCGTTCGGGAATGATTTAAACAACGGCGGCAGGTTTTTGATTACCGGGAATACGGTGCCACCGGTACGCGCGGTGTTAGATGGAGTAAACGGTGCCAGCAGAATGTCGATGATAACAATCGCATAGCCAAGCGTCAGGGTACGTTTACCCATGAATTTCACCAGGAACAGCGCGATACGACGGCCCAGACCGGTGACTTCATAACCCAGTGCGAAGATAAACGCACCAAACACCAACCACACGGTGGTGCTGGAGAAGCCAGCCAGACCCCATTTCAGCGCTTGCTTGCCCGCTTTAAACGCCGGGTCGGCCAGTTCTGAAGCATCAAACAGCAGATAGTTGCTGCCGATAACGCAGATCGTTACGGCGATAAAGCTGATCGCTGTTGCCGGGATTGGCTCAAGGATCATACCGACAATCATTGCCACGAATACGGCAAAGTAGTGCCAGGCCTGTGGAGGCATTCCATCAGGGACGGGGATAAGAAACATGACACCCATGACGACCAATGGGGCCAGTAACTTCCATATTTTATCTTTTGCTAAAGACATGTGTGTGATTCTCCGGAAAGGATCTTTAATTGTGATAATGATGAACTTGTGAAATCTGAGCTAAAAACCAGGTGACGATCAGCAGATCGGCGCAGCCTCCGGGACTGAGGTTGCGTTCAATGCACTGTTGGTCGAACTGGTGTAGATATTCGAGATCGGCAGGGGTACGAATCCCCCCTTGCTGCATCAGGGCGGTGGCCTGCTGCTGTAGCCAACGCAGACCTTCTGCACCGCCACGTGAAGCCACGTTGGTGTCGCCGTTGATAGACATCAGCAGCAATAATGTGTCGAGTAACGCCAGTTCAGGGTCGCGGCCCTGAGTCAGCAGTGCGCGGTAGTGCGGCAGGGCATGCTGGATGACTAGCGGATATCCCGCTTCGGCTTCGCCTCGTGCGCCGGTTAATCCCAGTTGCTGATAAAGACGTTGGCCAGCCGTGAGTTGTTGATTGTTCTGGCGCAGTTCGCGCTCGGTCAGGCCACGGCAAAATGTTGCTGCCGTAGAGCAAATGGTTTCAGCGGTAACAGTGAGTTGGAGCTGGTGCAGGCGGCCAATGGCGGCGCACAGCAGTCCCAGTGAAAAGATGCTCCCTTTATGGGTGTTCACCCCGGCGGTGGCGCGGAACATATCGGCTTCGCAGGCCATGCCCAGCGGGCGCAGTCCTTTCAATACATCCTCAGGCGACAGCTGTGCGCTAAACGCCCCATATTCAATAAAACGTGGCAGCCATGACTGAATCGCTTCAGCGCTGCGATGAAAATCTTCCAGCGCCATATCTTTATGCGCGCCGTTGTTAATACGATCTACCAGACCGGGTTTGGGCGACAGGTTGACCTCAGTCAACATGGCGCGCCACGCAAGCGTTGCGTAAGCATCAGGCAGATCCAGAGGGAGGACTGCGTTATTGGTTGATGTTGCGGGAATCGGCATCATGCAGCAGTGCCTCCATCTGAGTGAGTAAGTCGGAAAGCGCGTGGGTTTTACCCCGCGCACAGTCGGCAGCACTTTGCTCGCACAGCAGACAGCGGCGGGCAGGGAGTGCGAAATGACGCCGGGACAGAATTTCCCCTTCAGGAGTCAGGACATCGATGTCCCATAGCCGTCCCAGCGGGTGTGAATGCTCAAGTTCAATTGTGGCGAGCTTGAGGTCGTGGGCCGGAGCCTCAATAGACAAAAGACCTTCTGGACCGCTGGCAGAAACCAGCGCTGTTTGCTCCCTGACAATCCAGGTGGATTGTTCCGCCAACGCGAGCAAGGCGGTTACGCCGTGATTAAAGATATGACGGGTTAATTCGCTGTCTTTAATCGGTCCCGGTGCGACGACGGTAAACGAGACCAGCGGCGCAGAGTGGCGTGTCAGCCACTCCTGTTGCCTTGCCTGTCTCTCATCGCGGCTGGCGAGCAGCTCGGGAATGGAAACCGCGTGTCGGGTGGCGTATTCAGGGAGCAGGTGCATGGTTTATTCCTTCACCTGATGCACAACGTCAATCACTGAACCATCGCGGTAACGCACAACGGCAATCACGCGGTCAGTGAATTCGATAGCGCGTGGCTGACCGGTGAGCTGCTGTGCACGTTCGCGCAGCCATTCAATGGACACCACTTTCATACCGGCTTCTTTCAGACGTTCTGCCAGTTCCGGACGTGCAGGGTTGACGGCGATACCGTGGTCAGTGACCAGAATGTCAACGCTGGAGCCTGGGGTTACACAGGTCAGCACGTTATCAACCAGGGTCGGGATGCGTCCGCGAACCAGCGGCGCGACGATGATAGACAACGCAGCGGCAACCGCGGTATCGCAGTGACCGCCGGATGCGCCGCGCAGTACGCCGTCAGAACCGGTTAGTACGTTCACGTTGAAGCTGGTATCAACTTCCAGCGCGCTGAGCACCACGACGTCCAGACGATCGACGGATGCGCCTTTTGAGCTCCAGTTGGCATACTGGTTGGCACTGATTTCGATATGGTTTGGATTGCGGGCCAGCGATTCCGCGGCGTTACGGTCAAAGCTCTGAACGTCCAGCAGTTTGCGAATCAGGCCTTTTTCGTGCAGGTCAACGATGGTAGCGGTAATGCCGCCCAGCGCGAAGTCGGCACGGATATCGCGGCTGCGCATTTTGTCTTCCAGGAAACGCGTAACGGCCAGAGAGGCGCCGCCGGTTCCTGTCTGCAGTGAGAAGCCTTCGTTGAAGTAGCCGGAATTAGCAATGACCTCAGCCGCGCTACGGGCGATTAACAGTTCACGTGGGTTGGTGGTCATGCGGGTCGCATCGGCACCAATTTTGTCAGCATCGCCAACCTGATCGATCTGCACGATCAGATCTACCTGATCCTGCGTAATGCTGGCCGGGTTATGCGGATAGGTCAGCAGCTGTTCAGTCAGCAGGACAACCTGTTTCGCGTTTTCGGCGTCTACGCGGGCATAGCCCAGTGAGCCGCAGCACGCTTTACCGGTATAACCGTTGGCGTTGCCAAACTGGTCGCAGGACGGCACGCCGAGGAACGCCACATCAATGCTGAGTTCGCCACTTTGCACCAGGTGCACGCGGCCACCGTGGGAGTGAATTTGTACCGGTTCGGCCAACAGGCCACGTGAGATTTCTTCCGCCAGCGGGCCACGTAGACCGGAGGTATAAATGCGGCTAACCACGCCCTGACGGATGTGCTCAACCAGTGGAGCATGGCAGTCGCTCAGAGAGCTGGAGGCCAGCGTCAGATTTTTAAAGCCCATACTGGCGATGGCGTCCATCACCAGGTTGATCGTCAGATCGCCACCGCGAAAAGCGTGATGGAAAGAGATGGTCATACCATCCTGTAAACCAGAACGACGAATGGCGTCTTCCAGGTTAGCGCACAGCTTTTTGTCGCGCGGTTTTTGCGCCTGCAATTCTGTTTTTGCGGTGCTCTGATAAGCGGAAAGCTCACTTTCTGCATGACGGCTCCAGGTCGCCACGCGATCCTGGCGTTGAGACTGTTCGATTTTCTGCGTCATTTTTTTGCCTTATTCTTCGCGAATGCCGGAAAGTTCTGCACGGGAGATAACCAGAAGGGCGCGCTCGATAACCGGGCTGTCGACCATTTTGCCGTTCAGGGAAACTACGCCACGACCTTCGCGAGCAGCGGCTTCAGCGGCTTCCACAACCAGACGGGCGTGAGCCAGCTCTTTGCGCGTTGGGGCGTACAGGTTATGCAGGAGTTCGATCTGGCGCGGGTTGATGAGCGATTTGCCGTCAAAACCCAGTTGCTTGATGTGTGCGGCTTCGTGCAGGAAACCCGCTTCGTTGTTGGCATCGGAATACACGGTGTCGAACGCCTGAATACCGGCAGAACGTGCAGCCTGCAAAATAGAGCAGCGGGCAAACAGCAGTTCAGTACCTTCCGGTGAGCGCTCAGTGCGCAGGTTACGTACATAGTCTTCCGCACCCAGGGCAATACCGATCAGACGTTCGGAAGCATGGGCAATTTCTACCGCGCGGGTAATGCCTAACGGCGATTCGATGGCAGCCAACAGACCGGTGCTGCCTGGCTCACGGCCACAGGCATTTTCGATACGTAGAATTTCGCTTTCGATGTCGATGACATCCTGCGCGGTATCGGTCTTCGGTAAACGTACGATGTCAGCACCGCCGCGTACCACAGCTTCAAGGTCGTTGATTCCCCATTCGGAGTCGAGGGCGTTTACACGCACGATGGTTTCAACGTCGTGATACAGCGGATGCTGCAGCGCGTGGTACACCATGCGGCGAGCGGTATCTTTTTCACGCAACGCGACGGAGTCTTCCAGGTCGAACATCAGCGCATCTGCCGGGTAGATGAACGAGTTGCTGACCATGGCGGCATTGGCGCCCGGTACGAACAACATGCTGCGGCGAGTACGGGTTTTACGTTGTTGCAAAGATTCGGAAATCACTGGCAATCCTCCCATGGCAGTGCCGGAATACCGCCAGCGCGGGCCAGTAGTGCTTCCAGTCGCGCACGTAAAATGCAGTCCAGTGCGCCTTTATCATCAACATTCAATTGCACGCCGCGTACGTTGTAGCGGGACAGAACGTCCAGAATGGTGGCCCGTATGGCATCACCGAACTGCTTTTCGACGCTACTGTTAACCTGCAGGTCAATATCCTGCGAATCGAGTGGGGCGATGCGAATCATCACATCACCGGACTCGAGTGTGCCTGCGACGGCTGCCTGGTTTATTTTCATTTTTCACCTGTTGCTAATGCGGGGGTATTTTGGCGGACTGCCGCACCCGATGAGGCTCGTTCAACCATGCTTTGCAGATACTGCAGCGTGGCGTCAGGGACCAGGGATGCGATAGCCGTGAGATCTTTTTTAACCAGCAGCTTGCGCACCCAGGAGGCGGAAATCGGCATCTCCTGGAAACACAGCCGCTCAATTTCCACCAGTTCAATCGGCGGGGCGGGAAGCGTTGGGGTCTCCAGCCAGTAACGCATATCGTTGTTATACTGGGAGGTGACAGTGCAATACGGCTCAGTACCGACGAAGCGGTGCGTGACGCCGAGAGCCGGAGCCAGATACTGGCGGAAGATTTTCAGGTCTATTTCGGTGTAGCAGTGGTTAATAACGCTCTGCTCTTTGATGAAGTAACACGGGAACGTGGCGCGGGAAATGATGTACTCCGAACCGCGATGCACGGTTAAACGTGGAATGTCTTTTGTTCCTTTAAGCACCAGATCCAGGCGGTCTTCATACGGAAAACGTGAGGTATCTTCTTTCACCAAAAACAGATGCAGCCAGTCACATTGCGCGGCTGCCTGTTGGATCAGAAAACGGTGTCCGTTGGTGAAGGGGTTGGCGTTCATGACGATACAGCCAATTTTTTTCCCATCATGACGCTGTTTTGCCAGTGATTCGGCGTAGCGTTTCAGACGTGTGGTGCTGTTTTCCATCAATACCATAATGCCGGGAACGCTGGTGAGCGTAGAAAAACCGCACTGTTTAAACAGCGATTCGTACTCGGTTTTGGTATAGATGAAGAGGTGCGTACAATGGCGTTCATAGGCAAGGTTGATTAACTCGGTCGCCAGCGTTAGCGCTAAACCCTCGCCGCGGACAGATTCACAGATTGCGACACACTTAATAATATTCCCAGCGATACCACCGCAGGCAATCAGACGGTCGTCACGGGTGACGGTGATAAATACTTCGACGGTCGTATCTACGCTCAAATCATTCTCTTTCAGAAATTGCGCGATAGCCGCCATCTTTTTATTTTCTGAGCGTTTAACTTGCGTGAATATATTATTACCGAACATAGTGAATAGAGCCCCGATGCTATATTTGTTACTGGGTTTCTGTTTTTGTTGCTCTGTTTAGCAACCTGATAACGTTTTGTTTGCAATTGAAGGGAATGGTTTTTTATTACGGAGTATTTCTTTTTTTCCCTGCTGCATACATCGTAAGGGGTATTTTGGAGGTAATTTTTGATTTATTTCACAATAAGTTAGAAGGTTTTAATGTGTTTTATGGTTTTAAGTTTTTTAATTAATTTAACCCTAAAATAAGGTGTGGTTTTAATTTGTTTAATTGATTTAAGGTGGGGAATCTGCAACGATCATGTTTTATACCATAACGTGTAAATAGAACATTTTAATTACAACTACAATGAGAAATTAGTTTTAGTTAACGTCGGTGAGGAAAAATGTGATGACAGAACAGAAAAATAAAACACGGTTTCCTTTTTTCCGCAGTCTGGCGTTTCCTTTACGTATCTTTCTGCTTATTCTGGTCGTTTCTGTTTTTATCATTGCCGCCCTGGCACAATACTTTACCGCCAGCTTTGAAGATTATCTGGCAACGCATGTCCGCGATATGGCAATGAATCAGGCCAAAATCATCGCCTCTAACGACAGTATCATCACGGCGGTTAAGCATCGTGATTACAAGCGGCTGGCGACGATTGCCGACAAACTGCAGAGCGGAACTGACTTCGACTATGTGGTTATCGGGGATACCAACTCCATTCGTCTATATCATCCGAACCCGGAAAAGATTGGCTATCCGATGCAGTTCACCAAACCCGGCGCGCTGGAAAAAGGGGAGAGCTACTTTATTACCGGTAAAGGGTCCATCGGGATGGCAATGCGCGCTAAAACGCCCATCTTTGATGACGATGGCAAAATCATTGGCGTAGTCTCAATTGGTTATCTGATCAGCAAAATCGATAGCTGGCGATCGGACTTCTTACTTCCGATGGCCGGCGTGTTTATCCTGCTGTTGCTGGTACTTATGCTGCTCTCCTGGTTTTTCGCTGCCCATATTCGTCGGCAGATGTTGGGTATGGAACCGAAACAAATTGCGCGGGTGGTACGTCAGCAGGAAGCGTTGTTTAGCTCGGTATATGAAGGATTGATTGCCGTGGATCCTGATGGATATATCACCGCAATAAATCGCAGTGCGAGGAAAATGCTGGGGCTGTCTTCACCTGGGAGAAAGTGGCTTGGAAAACCGGTGAGTGAGGTGGTTCAGCCAGCGGACTTTTTCACCCAACAGATTGCGGAAAAACGACAGGATGCGATGGTCAACTTTAATGGACTGAGCGTTATCGCCAACCGTGAGGCGATTCGCTCCGGTGACGAACTGCTTGGGGCAATCATCAGTTTTCGTAGTAAAGATGAAATTGCTACTCTTAATGCGCAGTTAACGCAGATCAAACAGTATGTAGAAAGCCTGAGAACGCTGCGTCATGAGCACCTGAACTGGATGTCGACCATCAATGGTCTGCTGCAAATGAAAGAGTATGACAAGGTTCTGGCCATGGTGCAGGGAGAATCCCAGGCGCAACAGCAACTGATTGACAGCCTGCGCGGCGCGTTTGCCGATCGTCAGGTAGCCGGTCTGTTGTTTGGCAAGGTGCAGCGCGCGCGGGAACTGGGTCTCACCATGACTATTGTTCCGGGCAGCCAACTGCATCAACTCCCCGAGGGGCTGGATAGCACAGAGTTTGCAGCAATTGTTGGCAATCTGCTTGATAATGCATTTGAAGCGAGCTTGCGCACCCAGCAAGGCAACAAGGTCGTAGAGCTTTATTTGAGCGATGAAGGGGATGACGTGATCATCGAAGTTGCCGATCAGGGATGCGGTGTGCCGGAAGCATTGCGTGAAAAAATATTTGAACAGGGTGTGAGCACCCGTACCGATGAACCAGGTGAACATGGCATCGGTTTGTATCTTATTGCAAGTTATGTGAGGCGCTGTGACGGGGTGATTACGCTCGAAGATAACTCCCCCTGCGGCACCTTATTTTCTTTATTTCTTCCGAAAGTGAAAAAAAACAATGACGGAACCATTAACGCTATTGATCGTTGAGGATGAAACGCTACTGGCGGAAATGCATGCTGAATATATCCGCCATATACCCGGCTTCAGCCAGATTTGGCTGGCGGGTAATCTTGCGCAGGCGAGGATGATGATTGAGCGTTTTAAGCCCGGTTTGATTCTGCTCGATAACTACTTGCCGGACGGCAAGGGAATTACCTTATTGCATGAGCTAACCCAGGCGCGTTATCCGGGCGGTGTGGTGTTTACCACGGCGGCCAGCGACATGGAAACAGTCTCCGAAGCTGTGCGCAGCGGCGCGTTTGATTACCTGGTCAAACCCATTGCCTACGAGCGGCTGGGGCAGACCCTGACGCGTTATCAACAGCGTCGACGCATGTTGGCCGGTAATGATAGCGCCAGTCAAAAGCAGATAGATGAGATGTTTAATGCCTACGCGCGGGGCGAGCCGAAAGGGGATTTACCGACCGGGATTGATGCGTTAACGCTGAATGCAGTGTTGAAATTATTCGCCGATCCGACGGTACACCATACAGCAGAAACGATCGCCCAGGCGCTCACCATCAGCCGAACGACTTCCAGACGCTACCTGGAGTACTGTGCCAGCCGTCATTTGATTATTGCGGAGATTATTCACGGTAAGGTGGGTAGGCCGCAGCGTATCTATCACGGCGGCTAAATGCTAATTTCTGACGTAGGCCGGATAAGATGCTTTAGCATCGACATCCGGCAACGTTGCAGTCGAAATGCCGGATGCGGCGTGAATGCCTTATCCGGCCTACATTTCACTGAGTATCAGCCGCCAACGACGGCTGAAGAAGAGCCTGGTACCATCACTTCAGTTGCGATAATCACAACCAACAGCCCAACCAGAACCGGAACCGAAGTACGTTTCACCACTTCGAACGGAGAAATCTTCGCCATACCTGCAACAGCAACCACCACGCCGGAGACCGGGGAGATTGTGCGTCCAAGGTTTGACGCCTGCAGCATCGGGATAACAAGGTAAGCTGGGTTAATGCCGGAGGAATGCGCCAGCTTAGGGATCATCTCAACGAAGGCATAGAACGGAGCGTTACCGGAACCCGTAGTCATTGCCGCCAGCATAGTCAGGATCACCAGCACCATCATCAGAATAATGCTCGCCGAACCAAACGAGGTGGCGATAGAAATCAGGCTCTGAATAAAGCCGATTGTGCTCAGACCCTGGGCAAAAACACCCGCAGCGACTAACAACATCACCACGTTAGCAAAGGCATCCGCCATGCCACGGTAAGCGACTTCCAGACCAGAGAAAACCTTTTGGGTGTTGAACCCACGTACGAACTCCAGAATAGCTGCGATGAGCATGCACAGAACCAGAATCGTAATGATATGCAGCTGCGGGCCCCATTTACCATCAAAAATCAGGACGCCAACAATCGGGGTAAACGGCAGAATGGCGTAAAATGACGGGGCAGTCGTGGTGATTTCAGCTACATCTAACATTTCATGAGAAATGTTCTCTTTTTTATCCAGAAAACGCTGCCAGAAAAAGTGGGCAATCGCCATAGCAATGATGGCGGCAATGGAAATTGGCAGCGTGGTTTTAAAGGCGAAATCGATCAGCGGCATTTCCGCCGCTTTTGCCGCCAGCACCACATCACCGGATGTTGGTGAAAGAATAATTGCAGCAGGGGAGGCACAAATGGCCGCTGCAGCGCCACGGCTGATCCCTACGTTAACCATGACCGGGAACAGTGTTGCCATCAGCAATACGCCCAGACCGGTTGCTGACGAAACCGCCAGTGACATCAGGCAGGCGACAAAATAGGCGGCAATCATTAACAGGTAAGGAGAGTTGATATATTGCAGAGGTCTGGAGGCCAGCTTAACGACCATATCGTTTGCGCCAATATGGGTCATATAGGCGGCAAAACCACACAGCATCATGATCATCATGCCGAGATCGCCACCACGGCTCATCAGCAAAATTTTAATATATTCAACAATGTCTGTTGCCGTATAGCCCGTCGATGCCGCGCTGGATGGCAAAACTTTATGCCCCATCAGCGCACTGATAATCAGCAAAACCAGACCGCCAACAAACAGTACGCCTGTCGCGGAATAACCTTTAATGATGTAGCGCGCTACACCGACAATAACCACAACCCCAATAAGGAGTTCAATAAATGTCAACATCGTTTCCCCTGTCGCATTGCTGCCCAGAAAGTAAAAAAACTAAAAAAAGTAAAAAGTGGTGACAGAATGTGCCTAATAAACCGATAACTCTTGCTGATTAAAATCAATAAAAATACGGATTCAAGCGATGGCTAAGCCGATTTTTCAGCATCGTGGTTAAAAAAGAATCTCACAATAAAAAACTGTGAAGTGCAGCGCCGCTGTGTGTGTTTTGTGGTGATATTGATTCTTAATTGTTAATTTATTGTAGTGTTATTTAACTTTTCCCGCAGGAAAGAACAATTTAATGGCAATAAAGAGAAAATAGTTCCTATCAGATGACTCAATAGATTCATGGATATTTATCTTAAAAATTATAGGCTGAGGATTATTCTGATTTTTTAGCTGCGCATTTTCGTTAAGCTAACATTAAGGTTGGGTTTGCTACAATTAATAATAAATCCCAGGATGGTAATTAAGTTGTGATTGTCGCTAAACGATATTTTCTCATTTTTTCATTTCTTTTTATTCAGTTAGCTTTCATTCCCCAGGGCGCTGCTGAAGATAAAGGTGGCAATGCTGCCAACTTGCTGATTTAGTGTATAATGGTGTTTTTGAGGTGCTCCCGTGGCTTCAGTCTCCGTCTGCTGTCCCTCCTGTTCCGCTACTGAAGGCGTGATGCGTAATGGCAAAAGTACTGCCGGGCATCAACGTTATCTCTGCTCTCACTGCCGTAAAACATGGCAGCTCACCTTCACTTATGCCGCTTCTCAGCCCGGTACACACCAGAAAATCATTGATATGGCTATGAACGGCGTCGGTTGCCGTGCCACCGCACGACTAATGGGCGTGGGCCTCAACACCATTTTGCGCCATTTAAAAAACTCAGGCCGCAGTCAGTAACCTCCCGGATACAGCCGGGCAGTGATGTCATTGTCTGTGCGGAGATGGACGAGCAATGGGGCTACGTCGGTGCAAAATTACGTCAGCGCTGGCTGTTTTACGCGTATGACAGGATACGCAGGGCGGTGGTAGCCCACGTTTTCGGTGAACGCACTATGGCCACACTGGAGCGTCTTCTGAGCCTGCTGTCAGTTTTTGACGTGGTGATATGGATGACGGACGGCTGGCCGATGTATGAGTCACGTCTGAAGGGAAAACTGCACGTCATCAGTAAGCGTTACACGCAGCGAATTGAGCGACACAACCTGAATCTGAGACAGCATCTGGCAAGGCTGGGCAGGAAGTCCCTGTCGTTCTCCAAATCGGTGGAGCTGCATGACAAAGTCATCGGGCACTATCTGAACATAAAACACTATCAGTAAATTGGAGTCATTACC
>NZ_JAOWGT010000042.1:0-4622 GCF_030333005.1 Citrobacter sp. Cpo030
TATTTAATGAGATGGTCACTCCCTCCTTCCCGGTACTATGCTGAGGACAGGCTTTCATTCGGAGAACCATCATGGAAAACATTGCGCTTATTGGTATCGATCTGGGTAAGAACTCTTTCCATATTCATTGTCAGGATCATCGTGGGAAGGCCGTTTACCGTAAAAAATTCACCCGACCAAAGCTAATCGAATTTCTGGCGACATGCCCGGCAACAACCATCGCGATGGAAGCCTGTGGCGGTTCTCACTTTATGGCACGCAAGCTGGCAGAGTTAGGGCATTTTCCAAAGCTGATATCACCGCAATTTGTCCGCCCATTCGTTAAAAGCAACAAAAATGACTTCGTTGATGCTGAAGCTATCTGTGAAGCAGCATCACGTCCATCTATGCGTTTCGTGCAGCCCAGAACCGAATCTCAGCAGGCAATGCGAGCTCTGCATCGTGTCCGTGAATCCCTGGTTCAGGATAAGGTGAAAACAACTAATCAGATGCATGCTTTTCTGCTGGAATTTGGTATCAGCGTTCCGCGAGGTGCTGCCGTTATTAGTCGACTGAGTACCCTTCTTGAGGACAGTAGTTTGCCTCTTTATCTCAGCCAGTTACTGCTGAAATTACAACAGCATTATCACTATCTTGTTGAGCAGATTAAAGATCTGGAATCTCAGTTGAAACGAAAGTTGGACGAAGATGAGGTTGGACAGCGCTTGCTGAGTATTCCCTGCGTTGGAACGCTGACTGCCAGTACTATTTCAACTGAGATTGGCGACGGGAAGCAGTACGCCAGCAGCCGTGACTTTGCGGCGGCAACAGGGCTGGTACCCCGACAGTACAGCACGGGAGGTCGGACGACATTGTTAGGGATTAGCAAGCGGGGCAACAAAAAGATCCGAACTTTGTTGGTTCAGTGTGCCAGGGTATTCATACAAAAACTGGAACACCAGTCTGGCAAGTTGGCCGACTGGGTCAGGGAGTTGTTGTGTCGGAAAAGCAACTTTGTCGTCACCTGTGCTCTGGCAAACAAGCTGGCCAGAATAGCCTGGGCACTGACGGCGCGACAGCAAACTTACGAAGCATAAAGGCAGAAATACACCAGTTTAAACAATCATTCATCTGGTTTTGCGAATACTGATATTGATGATACTAACGGCCCACCGGCCTGTTGAGGAACCTGTAAAACGGAAAGGCTCATTGAAGCCGTATATTTTCTGGAGGTTCATCAGGCGCGGAACTCATCGAGGCGCGGGAATAAAATCCCATTCAGACGCCGGATAGATTCAAGCAAGCCAACTTGTCGTCAAAATCGGTGTTGCAAAAACGGGAGTGACCATAGATTCCGTTTTCCAAGCGGACCCCCTTTACTTGCCAACAACCGAATCGCTTGCTCCGCAACTATGGTTTTTTATTAGAATCTTCGCCACCAAATAAATTATAATAAATTGATTTTATTAGATATTTTTCAGAATTTATATGGTCAGCACGTGTTGCATGCTCTAATGTTTCAAATGCTAAATTATGCGCGGCCTCAGAAAATACCCCAGGCCAACCCTTACTCAGCATAGACAGTCCTTTAAGGACTCTTATCTGAATCTCCCTCATACTGGCGCCATCGCGCGCGACAGGTGAGAAAAAGTCTTCCAGTAGATCGTTATTCTGAAGTGGTGCAACATGAACTGAAGGATATTTCACTTCTATTTCATCAGATTTATTCTGCGCGTAAGTGGAAAGTATACGAACACCTCTGCCAATGACATCAATGGCGGTTCCAGGATCGTTCACTGCGGGGGAAAGGGCCCGGCAGGCTATTTCGGCCATGACGCTAAGACAAAATCGGGGATCCTGAGCAAATGAACGTACATCCGAGACAATAATCCTCTCAAGTAAATCGGCGCTGATTGATGACTCCTGGCCTTGACTCAGGTACAAAACTGGCATGGATGGATGTATGAAACTGCCTGGCTGCGCCACGAGGTATACATGACGGGGATCATTGGTCAGCAGTTTGCTAAGTTTCACCATATCAATATATTCAACATAGCCAATCTTCTTCGGATAAACTGCAACCGTTCCTTTCGGCTGTTCATTGTTCTCAAGCCATGGATATCCGCCGAGAAAGGGATTTCTTGCTCTCGCAATAAATGATTCGATGGCCGCCTGTTCTACTTTTGCCGTTGTCTCACCAACCCTCCCCAGAGAGGTCAAATGCTGTATCCAGCGAAGCAATGTGATGAGGATTAAGGCAATGACAACCAGTGTGACAATGAATAAAATGACTCTCCCCCTTTCTCCATAAGCTCCCATATTGAGGGCAATAATCCCTACCAGACTGAAGAGAAAAGAACCGATGAAGGTGGCCAGTACATTTTGTGTGGTCACGTCTTCAACAACTAAACGCGTAGCTCTGGGAGTCACATTAGTAGTGGCTGAACCGTAGGCTGTGACCATGATACTCAACGAAAAAGTGGTCACTGCCAGCATACTCGATGCCAGTATGTTCAGAATGTTATCGACTGCTTCCGCACCAACCTTCACGGAAACCGACTCAGGTATCATTGATTTAAAAAGAATTGATAAAAGGGCCGTTATTATCGCGACAATGGCGAATAACGTTGCCCTGAACCATAGCTTTTTAAATGTCTGCTTCAGAATCCATTTCCAGCGTGAAATCATTCTGCATTCCTCATATTGCGGCCGGGATAAATAATTGCCGCCCCCAGGACGGCATGTTGCTGTTAACGAACCAGGTGCAGGAAGTGCAGATGTTTTTCGTACTGGTCCAGTATGTCATTAATCAGCTGCTCCTGGTTCCAGCCCATCACATCATAATTTTGACCGCCTTCTTTGAGATATACCTCAGCGCGATA
Source organism: Citrobacter sp. Cpo030 (assembly GCF_030333005.1). Lineage (NCBI taxonomy): Bacteria > Pseudomonadati > Pseudomonadota > Gammaproteobacteria > Enterobacterales > Enterobacteriaceae > Citrobacter > Citrobacter sp. Cpo030. The sequence goes on from NZ_JAOWGT010000042.1 coordinate 2,862, forward strand.
ATATCTATGTTGTTCAGTCTGCTGCTCATTATTATCCATCGCGGCGAGCGCGAAGGTCGGTGAGCTATACCCGCGAAGCCTCACTTCATATATAAAATTCAGCTCGTTACCCAAATCGACTTCAAGACGAATACGATCGTCGACTGCGTCACTGATGTGGCTTATCGTCCCCTGCTTGTTCAGCTCTTCCTGAACCAGCGTCATGGCGGGGTGGATGACGTCGTCCATAAAACGTTTCACAAGAGATCGCTTCGGCAGATACGCGATATTGCGTAACCTTCTCTGCCAGGGAATTGGGTTACGTGCAGCCGTAGGAGCAATTGTCGCCATGCTCAGGCTTTCACGCTTGGTCAAATCCCGGCGCAAAGCTTTTAAAAGTCCGTATATAGATATCAGTAAGATCACTGAGAATGGCAATGCACTCGCTATTGTCACTGTTTGCAGCGCACTTAGCCCTCCGGCAAGGAGAAGCGCAATTGCGACAATGCCCATGAGCGAGGCCCAAAATATTCGCTGCCAGACGGGTGTGTTTGCCACTCCACCTGATGCCAGAGAATCAACAACCATTGCCCCTGAATCAGCAGACGTGACAAAGAAGACGATGACCATCGCCATTGCGATGAATGACAGCACGGAAGAGAACGGGAAATGCTCCAGGAAATTAAACAGGGCCAGCGCCACATCCTGCTGAACGGTACTGGCGAGGTCTGTGGCCCCCTGGTTCATAATGAGATAGATCGCGCTGTTACCAAACACCGTCATCCACATGAGCGTAAAACCCGCGGGAACAAACAGCACGCCGGTGACAAACTCGCGAATGGTTCGCCCGCGGGAGACCCGTGCGATGAACATCCCCACAAACGGCGACCATGAAAGCCACCATCCCCAGTACAGTAATGTCCAGCCCCCCAGCCAGTTGCTCGACTTAGGCTCATACGCGTAAAGGTTGAACGTTTTACTCACCAGTTCCGAAAGATAACCGCCCGTATTTTCCACAAATGACTTCAGCAGAAGCACGGTTGGTCCCAGACACAGGACCAGCGCCAGGAGCAACAACGCCAGACCCAGATTGAGCTCAGACAGGATACGTATTCCCTTATCCAGGCCGGACACCACTGAAATCGTCGCTAACCCCGTGATGACCACGATCAGAATAACCTGCACCGTTTCATTGATGGGCACCCCGAAAAGATGGTTCAAACCGGCATTCACCTGCAAAACACCATAACCCAGCGAGGTCGCAACGCCAAAGACCGTGCCGATAACAGCGAAAATATCAACCGCATGACCTACAGGCCCGTATATGCGATCGCCGATAATGGGATAGAGTGCGGAGCGCAGGGTTAACGGCAGACCGTGACGGTAACTGAAGAACGCCAGAATCAGCGCCACAATGGCATAAATTGCCCATGCGTGCAGTCCCCAGTGGAAGAAGGTCAGACGCATTGCTTCCTTCGCTGCCGCAACGGTCTCCGGGGTGCCGACGGGAGGCGAAAGATAATGCATTACAGGTTCGGCAACGCCAAAGAACATCAGTCCGATCCCCATCCCTGCCGAAAAAAGCATCGCAAACCAGGAGTGGTAGCTGAAATCAGGCTGCGCATGGTCCGGGCCCAGCTTGATATCACCGTAGCGTGAGAGTCCCAGGAACGTGACACTCAGTAAAATCAGGGCCACAGCAAGGATGTAGAACCAGCTGGCATTCGTGAAGATTTGTTGCTGAAGTAGTTTAAAATTTTTGTCGGCGACATCCGGGAATAC